>NZ_JBSFJC010000010.1:0-102358 GCF_053597855.1 Kitasatospora sp. NPDC001225 | reverse complement strand
GTGGGCCCCACCCCGCGCGCCGACGGGGCCGGCCGCGCCCCGCGGCTCGGCGGTGCGCCGCCGGTGACGGCGGAGCAGCTGGGCCCGGGCGGCGGCGTACTGGTCGCGGCCGCGCCCCCGGCCGTCGGCGCGTTCGGCGAGCCGGTCGGCGATCGCGTACTGCGCCTCGGCGGGCTTCTTGTCGTCGTACTTGAACTTGGCCCGCACCTCGTCGACGGTCAGCCGGAGCCCGCGCAGGCCGGGCAGCTGCCGGGCCAGCTCGCCCTCGCCGGGCACCACCCGGACCTCCGGCGTCTCGGGCTGGAAGTGCGCCAGCTGGCGGTTGAGGATCTCGGCCTTGCCGGCCGCGGACTCCACCACCTCGGCGGTGCAGTGGAAGTGGACCGAGGCGTAGTAGCTGGTGGGCGTGCCCGGTGCGCCGCGCCAGTGGCCCGGGGCGAAGGCGTAGCCGTCGGTGACCGCGAGGGTGACCTTCGGGTCGGCCCGGACGGCGGCCAGCAGCGGGTTGGGCGCGGCGAGGTGGAGCAGGATCTCGCCGCGGTCGGCGTCCATCAGGAAGTGCGTCGGGACCAGCACCGGCCCCTCGCCGGGGCCGCCGTTGGCGGCGAGCAGGCCGAAGTCGCGGCCCTCGGCCAGCCAGGCGCGCCACTCGGCCTCGTCGCCGCGGTCCCAGGATCTGATCAGCACGGGTGGGCCTCCCGTCAGCGGGGGTAGCCGCGCAGGTGCGCGGGGAGCGGGACGGCGGTGCCGGGGTGCGGCTCGGGGGTGCCGTGCACGGTGGTGACCGGGATCAGCCCGGACCAGTACGGCAGGCCGGTGTCCTCCGGGTCGTCGGCGGCGCCGTCCTCCCGGGTCTTGGCCGAGACCTCGTCCAGCTCCAGCCGGACGACGGCGGTGGCGGCGAGCTCCTTGGCGTTGGCCGGACGGACCTCGGCGGAGCGCCCCGGTATCGCGTGGTCGACCAGGGCGGCGAGCGCGACGTCCAGCTCCTCGGGGTCGGTGACCTGGTGCGCGGTGCCGTGGGCGACCACCGAGCGGAAGTTCACCGAGTGGTTGAACGCGGACTTGGTCAGCACCAGCGCGTCGACCTGGGTGACGGTGACGCATACCGGCATGCCCTGCTCGCCGGAGGCGTTGCGCATCGGGCGGCTTCCGGTGGAGCCGTGGACGTAGAGCCGGCTGCCGACCCGGGCGAAGATCGTCGGCAGGACCACGGGGGCGCCGTCGACGACGAAGCCGAGGTGGCAGATGTAGGCGCTGTCGAGGATGGCGTGGATCGCCTCCTGCTCCCAGGTGGCCCGGTCCCGGTAGCGGGTGGGGGTGGTCCTGGGGGTGCGGGAGTAGCTGGGCGAGTCTTCCGGGTTGGCCGACATGACATCCTCTATGTACTAGTGCATACTTAGCTTTGTGCTAGGAGACTATCCGCTGAAAGGGCGACGCGCCAGCGAAATCGCGGCCCACGTCGAGCAGGGCGTGAGCAGCGGGCAGCTCGCCCCGGGAACCGCGCTGCCCCCGCTGCGCGACCTCGCCGCCGAACTGGGCGTCAACCCCAACACCGTCGCCGCCGCCTACCGGCTGCTGCGCGACCGCGGCGTGATCGAGACCGCCGGCCGCAAGGGCAGCCGCATCCTGCCCAGACCCGCGCTCACCCCGCGCGACCAGATCCGCATCCCCGTCCCGCCGCACGCCCGCGACCTGTCCACCGGCAACCCCGACCCGGCCCTGCTGCCCGACCTCGCCCAGGCCCTCGCGGCCGCCGCCGAGGCCGCGCGCACCGACCCCGTGCTGTACGGGCACGCCGGCGTCGACCCGCGGCTGCTCGCGCTCGCCCGCGCCTCCTTCGAGGCCGACGGCCTGCCCGGCGGCCCGATCGCCGTCGCCTCCGGCTCGCTGGACACCGTCGAACGGATCCTCGGCGCCCGGCTGCGCCCCGGCGACGCGGTGGCCGTCGAGGACCCGGGCTGGGGCAGCCTGCTCGACCTGCTGCCCGCGCTGGGGCTGAAGCAGGTGCCCGTCCGGCTGGACGACGAGGGCCCGCTGCCGGGGTCGCTGGCCGCCGCGCTGGCCGAGGGCGTCCGGGCCGTGGTGGTCACCAGCCGGGCGCAGAACCCGACCGGTGCGGCGCTCACCGCGCGGCGGGCCGAGGCGCTCAAGGCCGTCCTGGCCGAGCACCCCGGGGTGCTGCTGATCGAGGACGACCACGGGCACGGCATGGTCGACCAGCCGTACCACCCGCTGGTCGGGGCGGGCACCCGGCACTGGGCGGTGGTGCGCTCGGCGGCCAAGGCGTACGGGCCGGACCTGCGGGTCTCGGTGGCGGTCGGGGACGAGGAGACGATCGGACGGGTGACCGGCCGGCTGCGGCTGGGCGCCGGCTGGGTCAGCCACCTGCTGCAGCGCACCGTCGCGGAGCTGTGGAGCGGCGACGCCGCGCCGGCCGACCGGGTGGCCGCCGCGTACCGGGCCCGGCGGGACGCGCTGCTGGACGAGCTGGCGGCGCGCGGGATCGCGGCGCACGGGCGGAGCGGACTGAACGTCTGGGTGCCGGTGCCGGACGAGACCTCGGTGCTGGCGGCGCTGGTGCAGCGCGGCTGGGTCGCGGCGCCCGGCGCGCGGTACCGGATCCAGTCGCCGCCCGGGCTGCGGTTCACCACGGCGCGGCTGGAGGCGGCCCAGGCGCGGGAGCTGGCGGAGGACCTGGCGGCGGTGCTGGGGGCGGGCGGGGGCGGGTCGCGGCTGGTGTGAGTCGTGGTCGGGCCCTGGGGTGCGGGGCGGGTGGGACAGGTGTGGCGGGTGTGAACCGCGGGCGGCGTCCGGGCGTCGCCCGCCCGGTTGGTCTGAACCCGGCGGTAACAAAAGCGGAAACCTCCCGCAGACGCCTAGCGGTGGTGGGCGCGCGCATGTCATCTTCATCGCGCCACCGGCCGGCGGCCCACCCTCACCCAGGCGTCCTCCCGTTCCCCGTTTCCCCGGGAGGACCGAGCCGCAGGAGTTCCGCAGTGCCCGAGAACTGTTCGAGCAGCGCCCGCAGCACCCGCAGTGCCCGAAGCACCAGCAGCGCCCCTCGCCCCGGCCGACGACTGCTCGCCGCGGCCCTGGCCCTCCCGATCGCCGTCGCGGGCCTGGCCGTCGCCTCGCCGGCCTCCGCCGCTCCGTCCACCCCGGCCGCACCGGCCGTCCTGCCGTCCGGGCCCACCGCCAGCGTCACCCTCGGCGACAGCTACATCTCCGGCGAGGCCGGCCGCTGGAAGGGCAACGCGGCCGGCACCGGCGGCGGCCGCAACGGCACCGACCGGGCCTGGACCGGCAGTTCGTACGACCCCTCGCGGGTCTACGGCGCCACCGCCGCGAGCGGGTGCGACCGCTCGGACGTCGCCGAGGTGCTCAGCGCCTCGACCGGGGCCCAGAACGAGATCGACCTGGCCTGCTCCGGCGCCGTCAGCGCCAACGTCTTCCGGGCCGCCAACGGCGGGCAGTCGCTCAAGGGCGAGGCCCCGCAGGCCGACCAACTCGCCACCGTGGCACGGCAGAACAACGTCAAGCTGATCACCCTGTCGATCGGCGGCAACGACCTGGGCTTCTCGGACGTCATCTCCACCTGCGTGCAGGACTACCTGATCTGGTACTCCTACTGCCACGACTCCGCGCAGTCCGGGATCGACGCCAAGATGCCCGCCGCGATGGCCGGGGTCGGCAAGGCGATCGACGAGATCCGCGCGGTGATGACCGGCGCCGGCTACGCGCAGTCGGACTACCGCCTGGTGCTGCAGTCCTACCCGTCGCCGATCCCGCGCGGCGCCGAGATGCGGTACCCGGAGAGCGGCTGGACCCGCTCCAACACCGGCGGCTGCCCGTTCTGGGACGGCGACGCCGACTGGGCCCGCGACTCGATGGTGCCGCAGATCTCCCAGGCGCTGGCGGGCGTCGCCGCCGCCAAGGGCGCGCAGTTCCTGGACCTGTCGGACATGCTGCAGGGCCGCGAGGTCTGCTCGACGGCCACCCGGCAGCCGACCGCGAGCTCCGGCCCGTCCGCGACCACCAGCGAGTGGGCGCGCTTCCTGGACGGCGGCCTCAACTCCACGCAGGGCGTGCTGCAGGAGTCGATGCACCCCAACTACTACGGCCAGCAGGCGGTCGGGCGCTGTCTGACGCTGCTGTGGGCGCGCCCGAGCGGTGACTACGCGTGCCGCAACACGGCCGGGCAGGACGCGAGCGGGATGTACCTGACCGCACGGTGAGCACACCGTTCGGCGCCCCCGCGGCCTCGGCCGTGGGGGCACCGTTCCGCCGTTCCGCCGTGCTCAGCCCTTGGCGAGCAGGGACTGGGCGTGCGCGATGACCTGATCCTTCGTCAGGTACGCGTCGGTGTACTCGAAGTCCTGCAGCCGGGCGGGCTGGCGGGCGAGGAAGCCGGTCCGGACGAAGTCGTCGCCGGCGGTCGCGTTGAGCAGCCAGTTGGCGCCCACCCGGAACTTGGCCGCGTTGGTGCGCATCGCCATCAGGTGGTAGCCGCGCGCCACCAGCTGGGCGGGCACCCCGCGCAGCTCGATGCCGAGCGGCTTGGAGACCGCGTCCTTGCCGCCGAGGTCGACCACCAGGCCCAAGTCCTTGTGGTAGTACGGCTCCAGGGGCTGGTTGCGGAGCGAGGCGATCACGTTGTTCGCGACCGCGCGGCCCTGGCGGGCGGAGTGCTGGGCGGTCGGCGGGCAGACCGCGCCGTCGCCCTTGGCGAGGTCGGGGACGGCGGCGGCGTCGCCGAGCGCGAACACGCCCTCGAACTGCGGCACCCGCATCTCCGCCGTCACGGCGAGCCGGCCGCGGACCGTCTCGGCGTCCAGGGTGCCGATCAGCGGGCTCGCGGCCACCCCGGCCGTCCAGATCAGGGTGCGGCAGGGGAGCACCCGGCCGTCGGTGAACTTGACCGTCTCGGCGCCGACTTCGGCCACCGAGACGCCCAGCGAAACCTCGATGCCGCGGTCGCGCAGCACCTCCAGGGCGGCCTCGCCGAGCGGGTCGCCGAGCTCCGGCATCAGCTTCGGGGCGATGTCGATCAGGTGCCACTTGATCTGCCGGGCGTCCAGCCGCGGGTAGCGGTGGGCGGCGGCGGTGGTCAGGCGCTGGAGGCAGGCGGCCGTCTCGGTGCCCGCGTAGCCGCCGCCGACCACCACGAACTGGAGCCGGGACTCGCGCTCCTTCTGGTCCAAGGTGGCCGAGGCGAGGTCGAGTTGGGCGATCACGTGGTCGCGGACGTAGGCCGCCTCGGCGAGCGTCTTCATGCCGCGGGCGTAGTCGGTGAGGCCGGGGATGTCGAAGGTGCGGGTGACGCTGCCGGGGGCGAGCACCAGGACGTCGTACTTCTGCGCCACCACCTCGTCGGTGATCTTGCGGACGACGCACACCTTGGAGGCCGGGTCCACACCGATGGCGCCGCCGGGGACGATGTGGGTGCGGCGCAGCGTGCGGCGCAGCGAGACGGCCACGGACTGCGGGGTGAGGACGCCGGCCGCGACATGGGGGAGGAGGGGGAGGTAGAGCTGGTAGCTGAACGGCGTGACCAGCGAGATCTCGGCCTCCGACGGTGACAGCTTGTGTTCGAGGCGGCGGGCGCACTCCAGGCCGGCGAAGCCACCGCCCACGATCAGGATCCGAGGTCGTTCCATCGCTCATCCCTTTGCCGTGAAGGTCCCCATTACTGTCCGCCACACTCGCACGGAGCAGCGGGGGCTGCCACCGGGGTGGGGCCGTGGGGGTGGGGTGGAGGAGGGCAGGGAGAAGAGGGAGAAGAGGGAGAACGGGGTGGCGGCGGGAGGGGGAGAGAGGAAAGGGCGGCGACACCGATAGGCTGTCGGCCGTGCTACCCGAGGTGACGGCGATCCGGTACGTGACGCCACTGCGAGAAGGCGGCTCGATGCCGGGCCTGGTCGAGGCCGACGATCGGCGGCTGTACGCGCTGAAATGGGTCGGTGCGGCGCAGGGCCGCAAGGCGTTGGTCGCGGAGGTGCTGGCCGGGGAGCTCGGCCGGCGGCTCGGGCTGCCGGTGCCGGAGCTGGTGACGGTCGACCTGGACCCGGTGCTCGCGCGCAGCGAGCCGGACCACCAGATCCAGGACCAGATGAGGGCCAGCGGCGGGACCAACCTCGGGATGGCCTTCGTCAGCGGCGCGCTCAACTTCGACCCGCTCTGCTTCGAGGTGGATCCGGAGCTCGCCGGGCAGGTGCTCTGGTTCGACGCGCTGATCGGCAACGTCGACCGCTCCTGGCGCAACCCCAACCTGCTGGTGGCGACCGGCGGGCTGCGGCTGATCGACCACGGCGCGAGCCTGATCTTCCACCACAACTGGCCGGGTGCCGCCGCCTGGATCCGCCGTCCGTACGACGCCTCCGACCACGCGCTGCTGGGGGCCCGGCCGGATCTGGCGGCGGCCGACAAGGCGCTCGCGCCGCTCGCCGAGGCGGCGATCGAGGGCGCGGTGGCGCAGATCCCCGAGGTCTGGCTGGTGGACGAGTTCGGCTTCGACTCGCCCGACGAGGTGCGCGCCGCGTACCGGACCCAGCTGACCGAGCGACTGGCCGGTCCGCGCGACTGGCTGCCGGAGGTGCCCGCATGACCGAGTTCACGCTGTCCGTGCTGCCGGCCACCGTCGAGCTGCACGACTACGAGTACGCCGTGATCCGCGCGGTGCCGAGGGTCGAGCGCGGCGAGTGCGTCAACGTCGGGGTGCTGCTGTACTGCCGACAGGAATCGCACCTGGCCGCCCGGACCCACCTGGACCAGGCCCGGCTGTTGGCGCTGGACCCGGTGGCGGACGTGCAGGGCGTGCGGCGGGCGCTGCAGGGGATCGAGGCGGTCTGCCACGGCGGCCCGCAGGCCGGTCCGGCGGCGGGGGACAGCGCCGGGCAGCGGTTCCGCTGGCTGACCGCGCCGCGCAGCGCGATCGTCCAGCCGGGGCCGGTGCACACCGGGCTGACCGCGGACCCGGAGGCGGAGCTCCGGCGGCTGTTCGACCAGCTGGTGCTCTGACACCGGAGGGTTCCGGGGCGGCTCGCGGACGGTTGCCGTGGTCAAAGCTTGAGTTGCTGAAGCACCTGGTCGTACTCTGGCCCCATGGGTTCGACAGCGACGACGACCGTACCGACCAACGCCGAGTTGATGGAGGCGCTGGCCTCCGTCGGTGCCGCGTACTTCCAGGACTTCGCGGCCGCCGCCGCCCGGCACGGGCTCTCCTCCTCGCAGGCCAAGGCGCTGGGCGCGGTGCAGGAGCCGGTGCCGATGCGGGCGCTGGCCGGGAGGCTCGGCTGCGACGCCTCGAACGTCACCGGGATCGTGGACCGGCTGGAGTCGCTGGGCCTGGCCAACCGGGAGGCGGCGGCCGGTGACCGCCGGGTGAAGATCGTGGTGATCACGGCCGAGGGCCGGGAGATCCTGAACCGCATCCGCGGCGAGATGGCCCGGACCCACCAGGCCTTCGAGGCGATGACCGACGAGCAGCGGATCGCCCTGCACTCGATCTGCTCCCAGGTGCTGCCGGTGCTGGCCGGTCGTACGGGCGGCGCGCAGTAGGACCCCGCGCCGCCCGTACGCCACCAGTGCTTCGTCCCGGTCAGAGCAGCCCGGCGAGTTCCGGTGGCAGCGGCCGGTGGTGGAGCAGGGTGAGTGAGCGGGTGGTCCGGGTCAGGGCGACGTAGAGGTCGCGCGGGGCGAGCGCGGCCGGCTCGACCACCACGACCGCGTCGAATTCCAGCCCCTTGGCGTCCGCGACCGTGAGCGCGTCCAGCTCCGTAGCCAGGGCGTCCGGTGCGATCACGCCGAGGGTGCCCGGGCCGACGGGCAGCCGGGCGAGCGCGGCGGCGAAGCCGCCCGCCGGGACGCGGACCGCGCGGGGCCGCTCGGTGCCCGGTCGGATGGCCTCGGGCGGCCGGTGGCCGGGTACGGCGGTGCGCAGCACGGCGGCGGCGAGGGCCATGACGGGCTCCGGCGTGCGGTAGTTGACGGTGAGCCGTTCCTCGCGCCAGCGGCCGGGCAGGTGCGGGTCGAGCGTCTCGGCCCAGCTGCGGGCGCCGGCGGGCGAGCCGGTCTGGGCGAGGTCGCCGACGATGGTGAGCGAGGTGGTCGGGACGCGCCGCAGGACGGCGCGCCAGGCCATCGCGGACAGCTCCTGCGCCTCGTCCACGACGACGTGGCCGTACGCCCAGGTGCGGTCGGCGGCGGCACGTTCGGCGGTGGAGCGGTACGGGCCGTCGTCGCGGAAGCGCTCGGCCAGGGCGGCGGAGTCCAGTAGGGCGTCGTCGGTCTGCCCGGTGATGGTCAACACGCCCTGGGCGAAGGCCAGTTCGTCCGGGTCTTGACCGGTGGGGGCCGAGGGCCCCTCGATACCCAGGAGTTCGGCGGCCTCGTCGAGCAGCGGGACGTCCTCGGCCGTCCACTCGGAGCCGGGCGGGCGGAGCAGGGCGGTCGCGTGCTCGGGGGCCGCTGCGGCGAGCAACTCCCGGTCGGTGAGCAGGCGTTCGAGCAGCTGCTGCGGGGTGAGCCGGGGCCAGAGCGGGTCGAGCGCGGCGCGGACGTCCGGCCGCTCCCACAGCTCGCGCGGGGCGTAGTGCGCCTCCTCGTCGTCGTACGGGCGGCCGAGGGTGAGCGCCTGGCCGATCGCGAGGGCGTCGAGCAGGGTGCCCAGGTAGAAGGCGCGGGCCCGGTTGTGCGGCAGTCGCAGGCCGCGGGCGGCGTCCCGGGCCTCGGCGCAGGCCCGGGCGGAGACCCGCAGCCCCTCGCCGAGGTCCAGGCCCTCGACGGGGGCCGTCTGGTGGGCGGCCACGGCGGCGCGGAGCACCCCGGCCATCCAGGGGCCGCCCTTGGCGAAGGCGGCGGCGGGGTCGTCGGTGCCGGTGGCGGCGAGGCCGGGGAGGAGTTCGGCGACGGTGCGGAGCACCACCTCGGTCTCGCCGAGGGCGGGCAGCACCTCCTCGATGTACCGCAGGAAGCCGGGGTTGGGGCCGATCACCAGGACGCCCCGGCGCTCCAGCGCGGCGCGGTGGGTGAACAGCAGGTAGGCGGCGCGGTGCAGGGCGGCCAGCGTCTTCCCGGTGCCGGGGCCGCCCTGGACCACCAGGGCGCCGCGCAGCGGGGAGCGGATCACCCGGTCCTGCTCGGCCTGGATGGTGGCGACGGCGGTGCCCATCCGGCCGGTGCGCTCGCGGTCGAGGGCGGCGAGCAGGGCGGCTTCGCCGACCAGGGCGCGGCGGCCGGAGTCGTCCAGCCCGGCGAGGTCGAGCGCCTCGTCGTCGAGGCCGGTGAGGGTGCGGCCCCGGGTGTGCAGGTGGCGGCGGCGCACCACCGGGCCGGGGTGGACGGGGGTCGCGGTGTAGAAGGGGCGGGCGGCCGGGGCGCGCCAGTCGAGCAGCAGCGGTTCGTACGTGTCGTCGGTCAGGCCGGTGCGGCCGATGTAGTGGACGGTGCCGTCGCGCTCGTCGAGCCGGCCGAAGCAGAGGCCGCGCTCGACCGCCTCCAGTCGGGCGGCGTGGCGGGCGGCTTCGCGGGAGCGCACCTCGCGCTCCAGCCGGGCCTGGTGGGTGCCGCCGGACCCGGCGCCGTCGTGGGTGCCGTCGGCGGTGCGGCGGGCCCGTTCGCGCTCGGCGTCCAGCCGGGCGTAGAGCCGGGTGAGGTGGGCCTGCTCGGTGCGCAGGGCCGCGGCGAGGGCGCTGGAGTCCCGCGCGGTCACTGGCGGTTCGCTCATCGGTGTGGTATCCTTGCGGTGAGAAGGCTGCGAAGCGTCATCTGAAAGGCGCTCAATTGACCCAGCCTACCCCACTCCGCCGACGTCCGGCGTGACCTCGGCTGTTACTCTTGCGAAGCGTGAGCGCGAAGCCCCAGATCCCCAATGTCCTGGCCTCCCGGTACGCCTCGGCGACCCTGGCCCAGCTGTGGTCCCCCGAGCACAAGGTGGTCCTCGAGCGCCACCTGTGGCTCGCCGTCCTGAAGGCCCAGCAGGACCTCGGCGTCGAGGTTCCGGCGACCGCCGTCGCCGACTACGAGCGGGTGATCGACCAGGTCGACCTCGGCTCGATCGCCGCCCGTGAGCGGGTCACCCGCCACGACGTGAAGGCCCGGATCGAGGAGTTCAGCGAGCTCGCCGGGCACGAGCAGATCCACAAGGGAATGACCTCCCGGGACCTGACCGAGAACGTCGAGCAGCTGCAGATCCGCCAGTCCCTGGAGCACGTGCGGGACCGCACGGTGGCCGTGCTGGTGCGCCTGGCCAAGCTGTCCGCCCAGCACGCCGAGCTGGTCATGGCCGGCCGTTCGCACAACGTGGCCGCGCAGGCCACCACCCTGGGCAAGCGGTTCGCGTCGATCACCGACGAGCTGCTGGTCGCCTTCCGCCGCCTGGAGGAGCTGATCGCCCGCTACCCGCTGCGCGGGATCAAGGGCCCGGTCGGCACCGCCCAGGACATGCTCGACCTCCTCGGTGGCGACACCGACAAGCTGGCCGAGCTGGAGCGCCGGGTCGCCGGGCACCTCGGCTTCGAGAACGTGCTGACCAGCGTCGGCCAGGTCTACCCGCGCTCGCTGGACTTCGAGGTGCTCACCGCCCTCGTCCAGCTGGCCGCCGCGCCGTCCAGCCTGGCCAAGACCATCCGCCTGATGGCCGGCCACGAGCTGGTCACGGAGGGCTTCAAGGAGGGCCAGGTCGGCTCCTCCGCGATGCCCCACAAGATGAACACCCGCTCCTGCGAGCGCGTCAACGGCCTGGCCGTCATCCTGCGCGGCTACGCCTCGATGACCGGCGAGCTGGCCGGCGACCAGTGGAACGAGGGCGACGTCTCCTGCTCGGTGGTGCGCCGGGTCGCGCTGCCGGACGCGTTCTTCGCCTTCGACGGCCTGCTGGAGACCTTCCTGACCGTCCTCGACGAGTTCGGCGCCTTCCCTGCGGTGATCGAGGCCGAGCTGGACCGCTACCTGCCGTTCCTCGCCACCACCAAGGTGCTGATGGGCGCGGTGCGCGCGGGCGTCGGCCGGGAGACCGGGCACGAGGTCATCAAGGAGCACGCCGTCGCCTCCGCGCTGGCGATGCGCGCGGGCGCCCGGGAGAACGAGCTGCTGGACCGGCTGGCCGCCGACGAGCGGATCCCGCTGGACCGGGCCGCGCTGGACGCGCTGCTCGCCGACCGGCTGTCCTTCACCGGCGCGGCCGGCGCCCAGGTCGCCGAGGTGGTCCGCCAGGTGGAGGCCGTCGCGGCCGCCTACCCGGAGGCCGCCAAGTACGCGCCCGGCGACATCCTCTGACGTCTCGTCAGCCCTGAGCCGAGGGCCCCGCCGCCGGACCGGTGGCGGGGCCCTCGCGCGTCGTGGGGACGTGGCCCGGGTCCAGCGGCGGGGTGGTGGTGCCGCACGGCCAGTCGCAGTTCGGCTCGGCCACCTGCTGGTCGTCGGCGGCGAGCACGTTGCCCCGTACGGTCGCGAGGGCGATCAGCCCGCCGGCGGCCAGCAGGCCCGCGCAGATCAGCATCGCGGTGTGGAAGGCGGAGTCGACCGAGGAGGGCACCCGGTAGGCGTCGCCGCTCAGCCCGGCCAGCGCCGGGAGGGCGGCGACCGCGAGCAGGCCGGCCGCGCGGGCGGCGGCGTTGTTGACCCCGCTGGCGATGCCCGCGTGCCGGACCTCGACGGCGGCCAGCACGGTCGCCGTCAGCGGTGCGACCAGCAGCGTCATGCCGCAGCCCATCACCGTGACGGAGGGCAGCACGTCCACCCAGTAGGAGGAGTCCGGGCCGACGCGCAGCATCAGCAGCACCCCGGCGGCGCACAGCAGGGGGCCGACGGTCAGCGGGATGCGCGGGCCGATCCGCTTGCCGAGCCGCCCGGCGCGCGCGGACAGCAGCAGCATCAGCACGGTGATCGGCACCAGTGCGAAGCCCGAGACCAGCGGCGAGAAGCCGGACACGATCTGGAGCTGCACCACCAGCAGGAAGAAGACGCCGCTGAACGCCGCGTACACGCACAGGGTGACCAGGTTCACGGCGGTGAACAGCCGGGAGGAGAACAGCCCGAGCGGCAGCATCGGATCGGGCGCGCGGCGCTCGACCGCCACGAAGGCGACGCCGAGCGCCACTCCGAGCACCCCGCTGACCCAGACGGCGGGGGACAGGCCCTCGCCGGCCGCCGTCAGCGCGTAGGTGATCGCGCCGAGGGCGAGGGCGGCGAGCACGGCGCCGAGGACGTCGAAGCGGCCGGAGGCGCCCTCGTCCCGGCTCTCCGGCACCGACCGGGTGGTGACCGCGATCACGGCGGCGGCGAGCGGCAGGTTCAGCAGGAAGATCCAGCGCCAGCCGGGGCCGTCCACCAGCCAGCCGCCGAGGAAGGGGCCGACCGCCGCCGACACCCCGCCGAGGCCGGACCAGAGCCCGACCGCCGCCGAGCGGTCGTCAGGGTGGAAGACGGCCTGGAGCATGGCGAGCGAGCCGGGGGTGAGCAGCGCCCCGCCGATGCCCTGGACGGCGCGGGCGGCGATCAGCACATGGATGCTCGGCGCGGCGGCGCAGGCCGCGGAGGCGACGGCGAACCAGACCACGCCGATCAGGAAGACCTTGCGCCGCCCGTAGCGGTCGCCGAGCGCGCCGCCGAGCAGGATCAGGCCCGCCAGGGTGAGCAGATAGGCGTTCAGGGTCCATTGCAGGGACGCGAGGGAGGCGCCGAGGTCGGCGCCGATCCGGGGCAGCGCGACGTTCACCACGGTGCCGTCCAGCATCGCCATGCTGGAGCCGAGCACCGTCGCCATTAGTACCCAGCGACCCTGCGCGGTGCCCAGGCGCAGGGTGCCGGCCTCGGAGGTGGCCACGGGCGAATCCTGCGCTGCTGAGGCGCACGTGACAAGGGTCACCGGTGGGTGTGTTGGCGGCTGGCGGTGCGTGAGCGGACGGGTGCGCGGCGTGGCCGATCTCGGCGCAGGGTCGTGGATCAGTGGCGGGGGGTGAATGGGTTGTGTACGCACCGTGGGCTCGGGCCTGCGGAGGGTCACTGGGACAGGGGGGATCGTTGCCGTTTCAAGAGATCGACATTGCTTCACCCGAACGGATGGGTTTTAGTTCAGCGACCGCCCGGCCAGTCCGGACGGATCCGCCGGGTGGAACGCCGAGTCCTGCCGCTGCCCGGTGGTTCGAAACGAACTCTGTACGGCAGGAGCGGGGGACCCACAGGTAAGTCGCCGGACCGGAGTTCGCGCCTCAGGGCGCGGGCGTCCAGGACCGGCTTGGGGTGAAGCCGCGCAAGCGGCCGGGCAACTCCAGCCCGAACCCGACAGCTCACCTCGCAGGCGTCGGAGAGGAAAATTCCATGCCTGCACAGGCTCGTCGTATCGCCCTGCCCCGCGCCGCCCGCATCGGCATCGCCACCGCCGTCACCGGTGTGTCCTTCGCCCTCCCGCTCGTCACCGCGATGAGCGCCCAGGCCCACACCCCGGCCGCTCCGGCCGCCGCCTCCACCGAGGTCAAGCAGGCCACGCGGGCCGCCGCTCCGGCTGCCCAGGCCGCGCAGGAGAGCTACCGCGTCGTCAGCGGTGACACCCTGTCCAAGATCGCCGACGCCAAGAACGTCGAGGGCGGCTGGCACGCGCTGTACGAGCAGAACCGCTCGGTCGTCGGCGCCGACCCGAACCTGATCTTCCCGGGCCAGCAGCTCGCGCTGTCCGGCCACGCCGCCGCTCCGGCCGCCGACGCCGCCCCGGCGAAGCCCGCCGCTCCGGCCAAGCCCGCCAAGCCGTCCGCTCCGGCGACCCAGGCCGCCAAGCCGCAGGCCCAGGTCCAGGTGCAGACCGAGGTCGCCAAGCCGTCCGCGCAGCTCGAGACCCAGCTCCAGGTCGCCGTTCCGGCCCAGGCCGTGACCGCCACTCCGGTCGCCGCCGCCACCTCCGGCTTCGTCGCCCCGCTGGCGAGCCCGCGGCTCGGCACCGCCTACGGCGTGGCCGGTTCGATGTGGGCCTCCGGCCACCACACCGGCCAGGACTTCGTCGCTTCCACCGGCACCCCGCTGCGCGCCGTCGCCAACGGTGTCGTGGTCAAGGCCGGCAACGGCGGCGCCTACGGCAACGAGGTCGAGATCAGGCTCGCCGACGGCCACTACGCCGAGTACGCGCACCTCTCCTCGATCGGTGTGAGGATCGGTCAGACCGTCACCGCCGGCCAGCAGATCGGCCTCTCCGGCGCCACCGGCAACGTGACCGGCCCGCACCTGCACTTCGAGATCCGCAACGGCTCGGAGTACGGCTCGGACATCAACCCGGTCGCCTACCTGCGCGCGCACGGCGTCGCGCTCTGACCCCGAGAGCTCCGGGGTACCAGGAACCACCGCCGCTGCGGGCGAACCGATCGCCCGGGATGGTCATGTCGGGTGACCGCTCGACCGGGTGATCGCCGCACGGCGGACATGGGCGCGGGACACGCCCAGGCCGGCCCGGCCGCATGAGGACCTCCTCGTGCGGCCGGGCCGGCCGCTTTCGTTCCCGGGCCCGCCCGGGGTGTTCGAGAGATCGAACGAAGCGTCAACTCCGGTGTCCCACAGGGTGGTCGCCGGGATCTCCGGGCGCCTCCGGGGCGCCATGCTGGCGGACGGTCAGTGCCCGGCCGGTCCGGCGGTCGGGCGGGCCGGGAGGCGAGGAGGCCGGATGGCGGTCCGCAGCGGGGGCGTGGCGGGGGAGACGGCCGGGCGGGAGCGGCCCGGGGCGGGCGGGGTCGACCGGCTGAAGGCGGACTCGGTCGGCCTGGTCGGCGTGGTGTTCATGGCGCTCGCCACCGCCGCCCCGATCACCGCGATGACCGGCAACCTGCCGATCATCGTCGGTCAGGGCAACGGCGCGGGCGCGCCCGCGGCGTACATCGTGGCGACCGTGGTGCTGACGGTGTTCTCGGTCGGCTACGTGGCGATGGCCCGGCACATCACCGCGGCCGGCGCGTTCTACGGCTACGTCTCGCACGGGCTGGGGCGGGTGGCGGGGATGGCCTCGGGGCTGCTCGCGGTGCTCGCGTACGTCGTCACCGAGGCCGCGGCCCTCGGCTTCTTCGCGTACTCGCTGCGCGGGCTGGTCCGTTCGCAGCTGGGGGTGGACGTCGGCTGGGGCTGGTACGCGCTGTTCGGGGCGGCGGTGATCGGGGTGATGGGCTGGTTCGACCTGCATCTGACGGCCAGGGTGCTCGGGGTCGCGCTGGTGCTGGAGATCGGCGTCCTGTCGGCGGTCTCACTGGCGGTGCTGCTCTCCGGCGGCGGGCCGGACGGGCTCGCGGCCGGGACCCTGAACCCGCTGAACGCGCTGAAGGGGGTGGGGAGTTCGGGCACCTCGGCGGCCGGACTCGGACTGTTCTTCGCGTTCTGGTCCTGGGTGGGCTTCGAGTCCACCGCGATGTACGGCGAGGAGTCCCGCGACCCGAAGCGGGTGGTGCCGCGGGCCACGCTGATCTCCGTGATCGGGGTCGGGCTGCTCTACGTCTTCGTGTCCTGGATGATCGTGTCCGGCAACGGCGTCGAGCGGGCGGTCGCGGTGGCGGGCGGCGCGGTGCCGGGCAAGGACGGCAACAGCCTGTTCTTCGACCAGCTCGCCGCGCACCTGGGGGCCTGGGCGGTGAAGGTCTTCCAATGGCTGGTCGTCACCGGCTCGTTCGCCTGCGCGATGGCCTTCCACCAGTGCGCGGCCCGGTACCTGTACGCGATCGGGCGGGAGGGGCTGCTGCACCCGGCGCTCGGCCGCACCCATCCGCGGCACGGCTCGCCGCACATCGCCTCGGTGACGCAGTCGGTCATCGCGGTGGGGCTGGTGGCGGGGTTCCTGGCGGCCGGCATGGACCCGTACGCGCACCTGTACACGCTGTTGGCGCTGCTCGGGACGATGGCGATCCTGGTCGTGCAGACGCTCTGCTCCTTCGCCGTGGTCGGGTACTTCCACGTGCGCGGACGGCACCCGGAGACGGCGCACTGGTTCCGGACGCTGGCCGCGCCGCTGGCGGGCGGGGTGGCGATGGCCGGGGTGGTGGTGCTGCTGGTGCTCAACCGGGACGCCGCGGCGGGGGAGGCGGCGCACACGCTGCTGTTCCGGCTGATCCCGTACCTGGTGATCGGGGTGTTCGCGGGCGGGGTCGGGCTGGCGCTCGCGGTGCGCCGGTGGCGGCCCGGGCTGTACGCGCGGATCGGGCGGGTGGTGCTGGAGGACGCGGTCGAGCGGTGACCGGGCCGGGGCCGCGGTGGCCGGCGGGCCCGGGCGTTCGCGCCGGGCGGGCCCGGGTTCAGCGCCGGTGGACCGGCAGGCCGTACTGGGCGGCGGCCAGCAGCTCGTGCATCCGGTGGCCGAAGTCGTCGGTGTCCCGGGCGGGTTCGGGGAAGACCAGGCGGACGTCGCGGTGGCCGTGCGAGTGGTCCAGGCGCAGCACCAGGCCGTGGCGGTCCAGGGCGAGCGGGCGGACCTCCGGGGCGTGGGCGAGCACGGCCGGGTCGAGCAGCCGGGTGAGGACGTCGAGCGCCTCGGCGTGGTCGTCGGCGAGGTGGGTGAGCAGCATGGCCTCGTACCGGGCCAGCGGGTCGGGGGTGGCCAGGGCGAGGTCGGCGGCGGTGATCGCGCCGGTGGCGTACGGGGTGGCGAGGACGGCGTGGGCGACGTCCACCCGCAGGTGCACGCCGAGGCCGTCGTCGGTGAGGTGGGCCGGCCGCAGTCGGCCGGCCAGGGTGAGGCGGGCGCGGACGCGGTCGCGGACGGCGACGGGGGCGATGTCGGTGACGTCGAGGACGACGGCGAGGCCCTCGGCGGCGCCGACGGCGGCCGTGGTCAGCGGGTCGTCCAGGGCGGCGCGCAGCCGCAGCCGGGAGCCGTGCACGGAGACCGGGGTGTCCAGGTGGTGGTGCTCGCCCAGGGCGCGGACGGTGAGTGAGGAGGTCGTGCTGAGCAGGCTGTGGATCCGGTCGGCGGTGCTGGGCTCGGGGACCTCGGTGTCGCCGGTGGGCAGGCTCATGGACGGACCTCCAGTTAGTTAGGTGAGCCTAACCTAATGTGCGGCTGGGGGTGTGGCAAGCAGGCGGTGGGGCGAGCGGGCGGGCCCGGGCAGGCGGAAGGGCCCGGACGCGCGGGTGGCGTCCGGGCCCTTCCGTCGGGCGGGGCCGGGTCAGCCGATGACGGCCTGGGCGTCGATCTCGACCAGCATCGGCTCCTGCGGCAGCTCGACGAAGACGGTGGTACGGCACGGCTTCACGCCGCCGGGCTTGACGTTCTCGTCGATGAACTCGGCGTAGACCTCGTTCATCAGCGGGAAGTCGGCGCGCTTGGTGAGGTAGACGCGGAACATCACCACGTCCTCGATGGTGGCGCCGCCGGCCTCGACGATGGCCTTGACGTTCTCCAGGGTGCGGCGGGTCTGCGCCTTCACGTCGCCGTGGTGCAGGTACTCGCCGGTGGCCGGGTCCTGCGGGCCCTGGCCGGAGACCTGGAGGAACGGGCCCTTGCGGACGCCCTGGGAGAACATCCAGGCGGGGGCGGGGGCGCCGTCGGTGCGGATCTCGGTCTTCTCGAAGGTCTGGGGGTGCTCGGCGGACATCGGGTTCCTTACGTTGTGTGACGGTTCGTCAGTTGTGGTCGGGGCGGCCGCAGTCGGCCGAGACGGCGCGGGTGGTGGCGAGCAGCTGCGGGAGCAGGTCCAGCACCTGCTCGTACGGCAGGACGACGTCCGGGACGGAGATCGAGGCGGCGGCGACCACCCGCCCGCTGGCGTCCCGGACGGGCGCGGCCACGCAGTTGATGAAGGACTCGTGCTCGGCGTGGTCCTGCGCCCAGCCCTGGGCGGCGACCCTCTCCAGCTCGGCGAGCAGCGCCTCGGGGGAGGTCAGGGTGCGTTCGGTGTGCCGGACGAAGTCGATCCCGGCCACCACCCGGCGCCGCTCCGGCAGCGGCAGGTCGGCCAGCAGCACCTTGGAGACGGCGGCGCTGTGCAGGGCGGCGCGCAGGCCGATCCGGGAGTACATCCGCACCGGGTGGCGGGAGTCGAACTTGTCGATGTAGACCACCTCGCCGCCCTCGTACGCGGCCAGGTGCACGGTCTGGCCGGTGGCGGCGTTCAGCTCGGCCAGGTGCGGGGCGGCGATCCGGCGCACGCCGCGCTGCTCCAGGGCCAGACCGGAGAGCGCGAAGAGGCCGGCGCCCAGGTGGTAGCGGTAGGCCGCGTCGCGATAGACGAACCGTTCCTCTTCGAGGCTCTGCAGCAGTCGGAGCACGGTCGTCTTGTGGACGCCGAGCACCTCGGCGAGCTGGTCGAGGGAGCGCTCGCCCTCGCCGAGCTCGGCGAGGATGCGCAGGGCGCGGGTGACGGTCTGACTCATCGTGCTCCGCTTCGAGGGCTGGGGTTCCCGCTCATTGTGCCCGGGCCCGGTCGGCGGACGACGACCGGTCGGCGCACCGCGTCCGGTCGGCCGGGCGTGCGACGCCGGCGGGCAGGGACGGGCCGGTGATGCCCTCCGGGGTGACCCGGGTGGCGGCCCACTGGGCGGGGGAGGCGTCGAGCAGGGCGGCCACCACGGCGGCGTCCGGCAGCTCGGCCTGGTCGCCGGGGGCGGTCAGCGCGCAGGCGGCGCTCAGGTGGCCGAGCCGCAGTCGGCGCCGCTGGTCCAGGCCCCGGACGGTGCCGGCCAGGTAGCCGGCCGCGAAGGCGTCGCCGGCGCCGGTGGCCTCGACCACCTCGACCGCGAGGGCCGGCTCGGTGACCGCCGTACCGTCCTGATCCAGGGCGGTGACCTGCCGGGCCGCGTCCTTGACCACGACGGTGGCCGGGGCGGGGAAGCGGCGGCGGAGCTCGGCCGGGTCGCCGGTGCCGAAGGCGGCCTCGGCCTCGTCGGCGCCGAGCAGCAGCAGGTCGGCGGCGTCCAGCAGCGGCGGCAGGACGGCCGGGTCGCGGTCGAGCCAGAGCGAGGGGCGCCAGTTGAGGTCGAAGCTGACCAGGCGGCCCGGACGGCGGTCGGCGAGCAGGGCGCGCAGCAGGGCCAGGCAGTCGTCGGAGAGCGCGGCGGTGATGCCGGACAGGTGCAGCAGCCGGGCGCCGGCCAGCAGCGCGGCGGCGGCCGGGTCGGCGAGCAGGCCGGGGGAGAGCGCGGCGGCCGCGGAGCCCCGCCGGTGGTAGTGCAGCCGGCTGCGGCCGGGCCCGAGGTCGTGGCGGTCGCCGGTGGTGCCGCCGACCTCCTTCAGGTAGAGGCCGGTCGGGCGGTGCGGGTCGACCGCGACCGCCGAGACGTCCACGCCGCGGGCGGCGACCTCGGCGAGCAGCCGGCGGCCGAAGCCGTCGTCGCCGACCCGGCTGATCCAGGCGGTCGGCACGCCGTGCGCGGCCAGCGCGCCCGCCACGTTGGATTCCGCGCCGCCGACCGAGAGACGGAAGCTCTCCACCGACTCCAGCGGGCCCGGGCGGTCCGGCAGCAGGACGGCCATCGACTCGCCCACGCACACGGCCGTCGGGGGAGCGCCGGGGCGGGTCGGGCCCTGGGTGTCCTGTCGCGGCATGTGCGGGGCTCCTCGTCTGCGGCCGTTCCGTCGAGAGCGGGCCCACCGGGCCGACTCCGTGGCGCGTGAACGCCGCGTTCGTCCGTGAGCACCGCGTTTCTCCGCGAGCACCGCACGTGAGCCGACCCCGTCGACCGGGAGCCCGGTCCGTTGACCGTGATCCGGCGCCGATGCTAGAACCGTGTTGCCAGCATGTGCAACCCTCGTTGCGCATGTTGCAACCTGTGCGGATGGAGGAACACGGTGGAGCAGACCTTCGCAAGCAGCGGTACCGGGCCGGGGATCGCCCGGGGAGCGGTGGCGGCCCTGGCCGACGAACCGCTCGACTGGCGGTTCAAAGCCGCTCCGCCGCAGTCGTGGGGCCGCAGCACGCGGGAGTGGCTCGCCACCGGCCCCACCCTCTCCTCGCTCGGCACCCCGCTGCTCACCCTCGACGGCGCCGCCCTCGACCACAACGTCCGCACCATGGCCGACTGGTGCGCCAAGGCGGGCGTCGCGCTCGCCCCGCACGGCAAGACCACCATGGCGCCCGCCCTCTGGCAGGCGCAGCTCGACGCCGGAAGCCACGGCATCACCCTCGCCAACCTGCCGCAGGTGCGGATCGCCCGGGCCTTCGGGGTCCAGCGCATCCTGCTCGCCAACGCCCTGCTCGACCCGGCCGGACTGGCCTGGCTCGCCGACGAACTCGCCGCCGACCCGGACTTCGCCTTCCTCTCCTGGGTCGACTCCGTCGAGAGTGTGCGGCTGATGGACGAGGCGCTGCGCGCCGCCGGAGCCGAACGGCCGGTCGAGGTGCTGGTCGAGCTCGGCGGCCCCGGCGGGCGGACCGGCGCCCGCGGCGCGGACGCCGCCGTCGAGGTCGCCGCCGCGGTGCTGCGCGCCCCCACCCTGCGGCTGGCGGGCATCGGCGGCTACGAGGGCGCGATCGCGCACGACGCCTCGGCCGAGGGGCTGGCCGCCGTCCGCGGCTACCTGCGGGAGCTCGGCGAGCTGCACGGCCGGCTGGCGAGCGCCTACCCGGACGGCACCCCGCCGGTGGTCTCGGCCGGCGGCAGCGCCTACTTCGACCTGGTGGTCGAGGAGTTGGCGAACCTGCCGGAGTCGTTCACGGTGCTGCGCTCGGGCGCGTACATCGCCCACGACGACGGCTTCTACCGGGGCATCTCGCCGCTGGCCCGGGACGGCGGGCGGACGCCGTTCCGCGGTGCGCTGCACGGCTGGGCCCGGGTCGTCTCCCGGCCCGAGCCGCAGCTCGCGCTGCTGGACGCCGGCAAGCGCGACCTGCCCTTCGACGAGGGCCTGCCGGAGCCGCAACGGGTGCGCGGCGGCGCCGAGTTGACCGGAACGGCGGCCCGGATCACGGCACTCAACGACCAGCACGCCTTCCTGCGGGACGCGGGCGACCTCGCGCCGATCGGCGCCGTGCTGCGGCTGGGCGTCTCGCACCCCTGCACCGCCTTCGACAAGTGGACGGCGATCCCGGTGCTGGACTCCGCGGACGCTGCCGAGCCGAAGGTCACCGGCCTGGTCAGGACGTTCTTCTGATGCCCGGGGAGAGAGCGGCCCGCGGGGGCGCGACGGTCTTCCGGGGCGCCACCGTGGTGGACGGCACCGGCGCGGAGCGCTACCGGGCGGACGTCCGGATCGCCGACGGCCTGATCGTCGAGATCGCCAAGACCGGCGAGTCCGGTGAGGGCGGCGGGACCGGCGGGATCGGCGGGATCGGCAGGGGCCTCGGCACGGCCGAGGTGGTGGACGCCGACGGGCTGGTACTGGCCCCCGGCTTCATCGACATGCACGCCCACTCCGACCTCGCCCTGCTGCGCGAACCCGAGCACCCGGCCAAGGTCACCCAGGGCGTCACCTGCGAGGTCCTCGGCCAGGACGGCCTGTCCTACGCCCCGGTGGACGATGCCACGCTGCCCGCGCTGCGCCGCCAACTCGCGGGCTGGAACGGCGATCCGGACGGCTTCGACTGGGACTGGCGGGACGTCGCCGGCTACCTCGACCGGATCGACCGCAGCGGCGTCGCCGTCAACGCCTGCTACCTCGTCCCGCACGGCACGCTGCGGATGCTCGTCATGGGCTGGGCCAACCGTCCGCCCACCCCCGGCGAAATTGACCGGATGCGGCAGGTGCTGGCGAAGAGCCTGTTGGACGGCGCGGTCGGCATGTCCAGCGGCCTCAGCTACACCCCCGGGATGTACGCGGACACCGCCGAGCTGGTCGAGCTGTGCACCGTCGTCGCGGCCTACGGCGGCTTCCACGCCCCGCACCAACGCTCGTACGGTGAAGGGGCGTTGGAGGGCTACGCGGAGATGGTGGAGATCGCCCGGCGGAGCGGCTGCGCGCTGCACCTGACCCACGCCACGATGAACTTCGGGGTCAACCGGGGCCGGGCTGGCGAGCTGCTGGAGCTCCTCGACCGGGCGCTCGCCGACGGCGTCGACCTCACCCTGGACAGCTACCCCTACCTGCCCGGCTCCACCACCCTGGCCGCCCTGCTGCCGAGTTGGGCCACCGAGGGCGGCCCGGCCGCGACGCTGGCGCGGCTCGACGACCCCGCGCAGTGCGCGAGGATCCGGTACGAGGTGGAGGAGAAGGGCAGCGACGGCTGCCACGGCGTGGTCACCGACTGGGCGACGATCCAGATCTCCGGCGTCGGCTCGGCCCCGCTCGCCGGGACGGTCGGCCGCACCGTCGCCGAACTGGCCGTCGAGGAGCGGCGGACCGGCACCGAGGTCTTCCTGGACCTGCTGCGCCGGGACGGGCTGGCCACCACGATCCTCCAGCACGTCGGGCACGAGGAGAACGTCCGGGCGATCATGCGCCACCGCGCGCACACCGTCGGCAGCGACGGACTGCTGGTCGGCGCCCGGCCGCACCCGCGCGCCTGGGGCACCTTCCCGCGCTACCTCGGCCACTACAGCCGGGAGTTGGGAGTTCTCACGCTGGAGGAGACGATCGCCCGGATGACCGGCCGCCCCGCCGCCCGGCTGGGGCTGGACCGGCGGGGCCGGATCGCCCCCGGCCACCACGCCGACCTGGTGCTCCTCGACCCCGGGAAGGTCCGGGACGCCGCCACCTTCGAGGACCCCCGGCTGCCCGCCGAGGGCATCGAGTACGTGTACGTCAACGGCAGCGCCGTCGTCCGGGGGGGCCGCACCACCGGCGCCCGACCCGGGCGTGCCCTGCGCCGAACCGACCGAGGAACCCTGGCCATATGACCGAGCCGTCCGCCCCGACCGACCCCTCCTCCGACCCCTCCGTTCCGACCGGGCTTTCCGGACTGCGCGACGAACCGGTGATCGCGGTGGTCCGCGCACCCCGGATCCCGGACGCCGCCGCGCTCTGCGCGGCCCTCGCCGAGGGCGGCATCAACCTGACCGAATTCACCTACACCACACCGGATGTGACGGACCATCTGCTCCGGGCCTCGAAGGCCGGCTGGCGGGTCGGCGTCGGAACGGTGCTGACCGCCGAGCAGGCGCGGCGCGGGGTCGAGGCGGGGGCGTCCTTCCTGGTCACCCCCGGTTGCCGCCCCGAGGTCGCCGGCGCGGCGGCCGCCGCCGGGGTTCCGGTGGTGCTCGGGGCGCTCACTCCGACCGAGGTGGCGCACGCGGTGGACCTCGGGGCCGCCGCCGTCAAGATCTTCCCGGCCCGGGCGTTCGGGCCCGGCTACTTCAAGGACCTGCGCGGCCCGTACCCCGACGTGCCGCTGGTGGCCTCCGGCGGGGTGAACGCGGGCAACGCCGCCGAGTTCCTGGCGCACGGCGCGCTCGCGGTCTGCGCGGGGACGGACGTGGTGCCGCCGGACGTGGTCGCGGCGGGGGACTGGGCCGAGATCACCCGGCGGGCCCGGGCGTTCACGGCGGCCTGCGCCGGGGCGGCGGGGGCGTAGCGGGCCGTCGACATCTGCGGCGGGGGCGTAGCCGGGCCACCGGTGTTCGCGGCGGGGGCGTAGCGGGTCGTCGGCGCTCGCGGCGTGGTGAGGCGGGCTGTCGGGACGGCCGGGATTGGACGAGAATCGGGGGCACCCGGCTCGGCCCCGGCCGAGCCCGTCCCGGCCCAGCCCCCTCCCCGCCCGGCCAGCCCCGGGCCCCGGACCCGGCAGGAGGAACCGCCCATGACCTCGACCCGCCCCGGCCCCGACTGGCTCGCCGACGCCGTGCTGTACCAGATCTACCCCCAGAGCTTCGCCGACTCCGACGGCGACGGCATCGGCGACTTCGCCGGCATCGCCGAGCACCTGGACCACCTCGCCTGGCTCGGCGTCGACACCGTCTGGCTCAACCCCTGCTTCGCCTCGCCGTTCCGCGACGCCGGGTACGACGTCGCCGACTACCTCACCCCGGCCCCGCGCTACGGCAGCACCGAGGACCTGGCCGCCCTGGTGGAGGCCGCCCGCGGCAAGGGCATCCGGGTCCTGCTGGACCTGGTGGCCGGGCACACCTCCGACCGCCACCCCTGGTTCCTGGCCTCCGCCGAGGACCCGTCCGACCACCGGTACATCTGGTCCGACCGCCCGGTGGACGGCTTCGTCGCCTCGCCCGGCAGCCGCCCCGGCTGGTACCTGCCGAACTTCTTCGACTGCCAGCCCGCGCTGAACTTCGGCTACGCGCGCGGCAGTTCCGAGGAACCCTGGCGGCAGGCGGTGGACGCGGACGGCCCGCGCGCCAACCGGGCGGCGCTGCGCGCGATCATGGCGCACTGGCTCGGCCTCGGGGTGTCCGGCTTCCGGGTGGACATGGCCTACTCGCTGGTCAAGGACGACCCGGGCAAGGCGGAGACCGCCAAGCTCTGGACCGAGCTGCGCGACTGGCTGGACCGCGCCCACCCCGAGGCCGTCCTGCTCGCCGAGTGGGGAGACCCGGCCGCCGCCGTCACAGCCGGCTTCCACGCCGACTTCTTCCTGCACTTCGGCGGCGCGGACCACGGCCTGCCGCTGCGCTCGCTCTGGAACAACAACGGCGGGACGGTCGAGGAGTTCTGGCACCAGGAGGCCTGCTACTTCGAGGCCGAGGGCCGGGGCACCCCGCAGCCCTTCCTGGACGCCTGGCGCTCCGCCGCCGAACTCACCGAGGGCGGCGGGCAGATCGTGCTGCCCACCGCCAACCACGACTTCTCCCGGCTGGCCACCGGCCCGCGCACCGCGGAGCAGCTCGCCCCCGCCTTCGCCTTCCTGCTCACCTGGCCCACCCTCCCGGCGGTCTACTACGGCGACGAGATCGGCATGCGCTACCTGCCGGGCCTGCCCGACACCGAGGGCAGCGTCCTCGGGCCGCGGTTCAACCGGGCCGGCTCGCGCACCCCGATGCAGTGGACGCCCGGCCCCACCGCCGGCTTCTCCAGCGCCCCTCCCGAGCGGCTGTACCTGCCGGTGGACCCGGACCCGCACCGTCCGGACGTGCTCTCCCAGCGCGCCGACCCGACCTCGCTGCTGCACACCGTCCGGCGGCTGATCGCGCTGCGCCGGGCGCACCCGGGGCTGGGCGCGGCCGGCGGGGTGGAGGTCCGGCACGCCGGCTACCCGCTGGTGTACACCCGGGCCGGGCGGTACCTGGTGGCGGTCAATCCCCGCCGGGAGCCGGCGTCCGTCCGGCTGCCGGGCCTGCCGGCGGGCGTCCCGTCGGCGCCGGGCGTCCGGCCGCTGGAGGTGCAGGGCGTGCGGGTCGCGGACGGGGAGCTGTGGGCGGACGGGTTCTCGTACGGGGTGTTCGAGCTGGGCTGAGCGCGGGCGGGGTAGCCGGGCCGCGTGCGGGTGCGGTAGCCGGGCCGAGTGCGGCGGGGAGCCGGGTCCTGTTCGGGGCCCGGCTTCCGATCGGTGTCGGATAGTTGTAAGCTACATCGATAGATGGTTGCATTTACCACCCTCATTGGTTGCATTTGCCACCTTCATGATCAAGCTGACAGACACGCCACCGGAGGACGGTACGAACGCCATGAGCACACCCCGGAACCCCGCCACAGCGCCCACCCTGGGGCACTCGCTCAAGCACCTGGCCATCCACCTGATCACCCCGCTGCTGATGTGCCTGGGCATGGCGCTCGCCTACCAGGGCGCCTTCCACCAGCCCGAGCCCCACCACCTCAAGGTGGCGGTGGTCGGCACCACGCCGCAGGCGCAGGGCCTGGCGCAGGCCATCCAGGGCAAGGCCGGGAACGCGCTCGACGTCCGCACCGTAGACGACCGGGCCGCCGCCGAGCAGCAGCTGCGCGACCGGGACCTGGTGGGCGCCTTCGTGCCGGACGCCAAGAGCCCCGAGCTGATCGTCGCCAAGGGGAACTCGGACACCTCGGTGGTGGCCGCCACGGCGGTGTTCACCAACGTCACCGACCGGCAGGGCGTGCCGCTGCACGTCACCGACCTGACCACCCCGGCCGCGGGCGACCCGACCGGACAGGGCCTGTTCTTCCTGCTGGTCGCACTGAGCATCGGCTCCTACGCCAGCGTCGCGGTGATCGGCGCCGCCGGTGCGGGGCTGAGCATGGCGGTCCGGGCGCTGGTCGGGGTGGCGGTCTCGCTGGCGGTCAGCGTGATCGGCATCGTCACCGCCGGGCCGGTCTTCCACGTGGTCGACCACGACTACGCGGCGATCTGGGCGCTGGGCTGGCTCTACTCGGCGGGCATCGTGCTGATCGGCATCGGCCTGCACAGCTTCCTGAAGAAGTGGACCACGCTGGCCCTGATGGTGCTGTTCGTGATGCTGAACTTCACCTCCTCCGGCGGCATCTACCGGCCCGAGCTGCAGAACGGGTTCTTCGGCGGCCTGCACGGCTTCTGGACCGGCGCCGGCTTCCTGGAGGGCGCGCGCAGCATCATGTACTTCGACGGCGGCGCGGGCCTCGGCGGGCACGTCGTGACCCTGCTGGTCTGGCTGCTGCTCGGCGGTGCGGCGCTGGTGGCCGCGGCGATGTACGAGGGCCGCGGGCGCCGTCCGGTCGAGACGCCGGCGGAGGCCGAGGAGGAGATGGAGGAGGCGGTCGCGGTCTGACCGCGCCCCTCGGAAGGCTTCACCGGGTGCCGCGGGCATCGGCACCGGGTGGGGATCGGCGGCCCGCGCCCGGCCCTGGACAAGCCGGACGCGGGCCTCGGCGTCCCCCCGTACGCGCCTGGCGGTGCGCCGCCTGCCCGGTGAGGGCCTGGCCGACCACCAGGGTGTGGATCTCGCCGGTGCCCGTCGGGGTCACCCTGGCGTGCGGGTGCGGTGCGGGGTGCTCATGGGCGGTCCTCGGGGTCCTTGTCGTACGGGTCGGTCGGGTAGGTCGGGGCGTCCTGGTCGTGCGGGGCGTGTCGGTCGTGCGGGGCGTCCAGCCAGGCGGTGAGCTCGGCGGTGTGCTCGCCGAGCCGGGGCGGGGGCAGGTGGTAGCGGGGCGGGGTGCGGGAGAGGCCGATCGGGTTGGCGACCAGCTCCAGCGGGCGGCCGTCCGGGCCGGGCAGCGGCGCCCGCGGGTGCAGGCCGAGCGAGTCGGCGAGGGCGAAGGCCCCGGCCAGGTCGTTGACCGGTCCGCAGGGCACGCCGAGCGGGGTGAGGACCGCGAACCACTCGGCGGCGGTGCGGCGTTCGAGCCGGGCGGTGAGCTCGCGGGCCAGCGCGCCCACGTGCGCGACCCGGTCGGCGTTGGTGGCGAAGCGCGGGTCGGCGGCCAGTTCGGGGGCGCCCACGCCCCGGCAGAGCGCGGCGAACTGCCGGTCGTTGCCGACCGCGACGACCAGCGGACGGTCGGCGGCGGCGAACACCTCGTACGGGGCGATGGAGGGGTGGCGGTTGCCGAGGATGCCGGGCACGGCGCCGGCCAGGGTGTAGCCGGCGGACTGGTTGACCAGGCCGGAGAGCAGGGTGGAGAGCAGGTTCAGCTCCACCAGCTGGCCCCGGCCGGTGGCCTCGCGCTCGCGCAGCGCGGCCAGCACGCCGACCGCCGCGTGCAGTCCGGTCAGGACGTCCACCAGTGCGACGCCGGTCTTCACCGGCTCGCCGGGGGCCGGGCCGGTGACGGACATCAGTCCGCCGACGGCCTGCACCAGCAGGTCGTAGCCGGGCAGTCCGGCGCCCTCGCCGGAGCCGAAGCCGGTGATCGAGCAGTAGACCAGCCACGGGTTGAGCTCCTCGGCGCGGTCCGGGCCGAGGCCGTGGCGGGCCATCGTGCCGGGGCGGAAGTTCTCCACCAGTACGTCGGCGCGGCGGACGAGTTCGACGGCGCGGGCGTGGTCGGCCGGGTCGCGCAGGTCGAGGGTGAGGGAGCGCTTGTTGCGGTTGACGGAGAGGAAGTAGGTGGCCTCGCCCTGGGCGTGCGGCGGGCCCCAGGCGCGGGTGTCGTCGCCGGTGCCGGGCTGCTCGACCTTGATCACGTCGGCGCCGAGGTCGGCCAGCAGCATGGTCAGGTAGGGCGCGGCGAGGACCCGGCCGAAGTCGGCGACCAGGACGCCGTCCAGCGGGAGCCCGGTCACGACCGCCCCCTGGCCGCCCCGGCCGCGGCCGTCGCGCCGCCGGTCGCCGGGCCACCGGCCGTCGCGTCGCCCGAGGGGGCGTCGCCGCGCAGGTGCGGGCGGGCCAGCAGGAGGTAGAGGCCGCCGGCCGCGAGCACGACCACCGCCGAGAGCAGCACCAGGTAGTTGTCGTACCAGGCGGCGTCCGGGGTGCGGCCCCAGCAGATGTTGACGATCGCGGCGACGCCGTAGACCAGCGCGCCGATGTTCACCGCCAGGCCCCAGCGGCCGAGCCGGAAGTCCCCGCTCGGGCGCCAGCCGCGCAGCCGGGCCCGCAGGGCGGCCAGCACCACCATCTGGAAGGCCAGGTAGATGCCGATGCTGGAGAAGGAGATGATCTTCGTGAGGGCGCCCTCGGAGAGCGCCGAGGCGCCCACGATGATCACGCCGGGCAGCGCCGCGGCGAGCAGCAGCGCGTACGGCGGCACCCGCAGCCGGCCCGAGACGGTGGCCAGCAGCCGGCTGCCCGCGATCATCCGGTCCCGGGCGAAGGAGTACGCGAGCCGGCTCGCCGCCGCCTGGAGGCTCAGCACGCAGGACAGGAAGGAGATCAGCACCACGCCGATCACCACCCGGGCGCCGGCCGCGCCGAAGGCGTCGTGCAGCACCTTGGCCACCGGGTCCTTGTCGTCGCCGGAGACCACCGCGCCGATGTCCTGGATCGACATCACCAGGGCCAGGCTGACCCCGATCGCCGCCGCGCCGCCGACGTAGATGGTGCGCCGCATCGACTTGGGGATCTGTCGACCCGGATCGGCCACCTCCTCGGCGACGTCGCCGCAGGCCTCGAAGCCGAAGAACAGGAAGACCGCGATCAGCCCGGCGGCCAGGAAGGCGTCGGCGTAGTTCCCGTCGCCGCCCGCGCCGAAGCGGTCGAAGACCACGCCGAGGCCGTGGTAGCGGTGCGTCAGCAGCAGCCAGGCGCCGACCGCCAGGGCGCCGAGCAGCTCGGCGGCGAAGCCGAACATGGCCGCCGCCGACAGGACCCGGGTGCCGCCGAGGTTGATCACGGTGGCGAGCGCCAGCAGGCCGAGCGCGCACCAGACGGTCGTCGCGGTGCTCGGCTCGACGCCCAGGAGGGCGGCCACGTACGGGCCGGCGCCGTAGGAGACGGCCGCGATGGTGGACATCAGCGCCAGCAGGTAGACCCAGCCGGTCAGCCAGCCCCAGGTGCGGCCCCAGAGCCGGCGCGCCCACGGGTACACCCCGCCGGCCACCGGGAACTGGGCGACCACCTCGCTGAACACCAGGGCCACCAGCAGCTGGCCGAGGCCCGCGATCAGGAAGCTCCAGACCATCGGCGGCCCGGCGGTCTGGAGCGAGGTGGCGAAGAGTGTGTACACGCCGACCACGGGGGAGAGATAGGTGAAGCCGAGCGAGAAGTTCGCCCAGAGGCTCATGTCGCGCTTGAACTCGGAGGTGTAGCCGAGGGCGGCCAGCCGTTCGGTGTCCGGGTCGGGGGAGTGGGCGGTGGCACGGGCACTGGCATCGGTCATGACCTGCTCCTGGGAACGTGTCGTGATGCGTCGTCAGGACGCGTCGTCGTGACGCGTCGTCGTGATGCGTGGGGGAGTGCTGCGGGGTGCTGTTCGGGCCGAGGCTGCGGGAAAACATACGAGATTGAGTTTCTAGCGGCAAGGGTGCGCGCTCGACCGGGAGGTACCCTGCGGGAAACATCCGGTCGGACGGTGATCCGGCGACGGCGGTTCGGAGACGGCGGTTCGGAGACGCTCATCCGGAGGCGGGTGATCCGGCGACGGGCGACCCGGCGACGGTGATCGAGGAGGGGGCGGTGTGACGACCATCGGCAGTGCGACCCCGCTGCTCAGCGCCGTCCTCGCGCCGCTCGCCGACCTCGGTCGCGCCGACGCGGTGGCCCGCCGGATCACCGAGGCGATCGCCCTCGGGCTGGTCGCGGACGGGGACCAACTGCCCAGCGAGAACGACCTCGCCGACCAGCTCGGCGTCGCCAACGGCACCGTCCGCGAGGCCCTCGCCCTGCTCCGCGAGGCCGGGCTGATCGAGACCCGGCGCGGCCGCAACGGCGGCAGCTTCGTCCGCACCCCCGCCGAGGGCTCCCAGCACCTCCAGCTCGCCCGGCTGCGCGACCTCGCCACCGTCGACCTGCGCGACCTCGGCGACGAGGAGCTGGCCGTCTTCGGCACCGCCGCCCGGCTCGCCGCCGAACGCGCCCCGGCCGACCTCGGCCCCAGGCTCACCCGGCTGGTGCACGACCTGCGCGACGCCGCCGGGCCCGCCGAGCGGTGCCGCGCCGACGCCCGCTTCCACATCGAACTCGCCGTCGCCGCCCAGTCGGTGCGGCTCACCCAGCTCGCCGTCCGGCTCCAGGCCGAACTCGGCCCGCTGCTCTGGCTGCCCGCCCCGCACGGGCCGGACCAGGAGCGCTTCGCCGAGCAGCACCGGGAGATCCTGGTCGCGGTGCTGGCCGGCGACGCGGCCGGCGCCCGGGCCGCGGCCGAGGCGCACGCGGTGGCCTGCGTCCACCATCTGGTCCGGCGGCACCTGGAGTTGGCGGACGACGGCTGAGCCGGGGCCCGTTGCTCCCGGAACCCGTTGCTCCCGGAGCCGCCCCTCGCCGGAAGTCCGTTGCCGGAAGCCCGTTGCCGCCGGAACCCTCCCTCGCCGCCGGAGCCGTCATGACCAGCGCGTCCAGCCCCGCCCTGCCCGTTGCCCGAGCCCGCGGCGGGCCCGCCGCCGTCGAGCGCTGCGCCCGACGGGCCGCCGCAGCCGTCGACGAGGTGCTCGCCGAACTGGACGGCCTGCGGGCGGCCGCGGCCGACTGTTGGACCCGGGCGGCCGCCGAGGGCCGCCGGCCCGGGGCCGCCGAACTCGCCGCGGTGCGCGGGGTGGTGGGCGAACTGCTGGCGCGGCCCGGCTCGCGCTGGTTCGGCTGCGGAGCGGTCGTGGCACCCGGCGCGCTCGCCGACGCGGACCTGCACGCGGAGTGGTGGTACCGCGGCGCGCGCGGGGCCGGGGAGCGGCGGCTGCGGCTCGTGCTCGACCCGGCGGACGCCGAGTTCTACGACTACCGGGTGCTGCCCTGGTTCGCCCGGCCCCGGGACGAGGGGCGGGCCGTGGTGGCCGGGCCGCAGGTCGACCTGCTCTGTGCCGACCGGTACGTGCTGTGCTGCGCCCGGCCGGTGGTCGTCCCGGGCTCGGGCTTCGTCGGGGTCGCGGCCGGGGACGTCCCGCTGGCCGCGCTGGAACGGCTGCTGGTGCCGCCGCTGCGGGAGCTGGCCGGTGAGGCCGCGCTGCTCGACGGCGAGGGGCGGGTGCTGGCCGCCACCACCCCGGCCCTGCCGGTGGGTTCGCTGGCGCGCGGGCTGCTCGCGGACCCGGCGGCAGAGCGGGCCGGGGTGCCGTCGGCGGCGGTGGACTGGACGGTGGTGCGCGGCTGACGGTTGACCGGACGGTGCCGGCAAGCCGATATGACCTTCATTTGTGAAGGTATTAGTCGTTCCGCTTCCCGCGGCCGGGCGGCGTGCTGAAGCAGCAGTCGCCGCAGAGACCGGCGCCCGGACCCAGCCGGTAGTAGAGGCAGCAGCTGTTCCGGCGGAACGCCGTACCGCGCGGCCCGGTGCGCAGGGTGCCCGACCCGGCCAGCGGCGGACGGTCCAGCAGCTCCGCCACCAACGCCCGTGCGGCGACCGGCGCATGGGCGTCCAGGATCCGCAGCGTCCCGGCCAGCGCGGAGGCGGCGTTGCCGAGCAGCAGGCGGCGGGAGAGCGGGGCGGCCGCCCGTACGGCCGTCGCCAGTGGCTCCAACTGGCCCAGCAGGACGGCCTCGTGCAGCTGGTCGGCGAGCGTCCCGGCGGCCTTCCCGGCGGTCGGCCCGGAGGACGGAACGGCGGGCGGCCGGACGGGCTCCGGCGGGGTCCACAGGTCGAGCGGGCCCTGGTCCGGGATCCGCACCCAGGCGTGCTCCAGGGTCGGGACCGTCCCCAGCAGGACGGCCGAGCCCAGGCCCACCGACCAGAAGCGGGCGGCCAGTCCCAGGTGCAGGATCGAGGCGGCGACCCGGGGCTCGTCGGTGCCGAGCCGCCGCGCCACCACCCGCAGCCGCGCCGCCAATGGCGCGTCCGGCCCGGTGCCGTACAGCTCGGCCAGCGGCCGGAAGCCCTCGGGCGGCCGGTCGGCCGGTGCGGTGTCCAGCGCGAAGTACGGCCCGACGGCGGCGAGTCGGGCGTAGTCCGGCGGCCGAAGGCCGGGTGCGGGGTTCAACGGCCGTCCCCTGTGCGGTCGTTGAACCCCGCACCCGCCCGCGGCGGGGTGGTCGGATGGTCGAGGGGCATCGGGGCCTCCAGGTCTGCGGGTGCTCGGGCGACCATGCGCGTCGCCCCGGTCGGACCCGAGCGGCCCGGGCAGGCCTGGTCGGCCGGGTGTCAGCCGCGCACGGAGAAGTCACCACTGGTCGTGCGGATGAACGGTACCGTGCCCTGGCAGTCCGAGACCGGCTGGCCGAACACGCCCCAGACCCAGCCCATCCGGTCCCCGCGCCGCCCGTTGTCCTCCACCGAGAGCGCGACCTTCTGACCGGTCAGCTCCAGGCCCGGGAACCACGGTGCCTCGCTCTTGGTGATCACCCCGGTGGCGATCGCCTCCCGGCCGCCGACGGCCAGGCAGGTGATGTCGCCCTCGAAGTCGGCGACCAGCCGGCCGTCGGTGTGCACGTGACGGACGTGGAAGTGGCCCGCGGTGCCGCGCGGATCGGTGTTGGTGGAAGTGCGGGCGTCCACCGAGATCTGCACCGGGTCGCCCTCGAAGCCCTGGAAGGCCGTGGTGAGGACGGTGTTGCCGGTGCCGCGCACGCTCACCGGTCCGAAGCCGCCCGCGGGGTCGGCCGGTTCCGCGGCGGACGCCTGTGCTGCGGACGCCTGTGCGGCGGGGACCGGTGCGACGGTGGTGGTCGGTGCGGCGACGGCGGCCGGTGCGGCGGTGGCGGCCGTCGCGGTCAGCAGGAGGAGCGAGACGGCGGCGGTGGCGAGGCGGCGGTTCATGGGGGTGGGTTCTCCTTCGGGCTCGGTCGTTCCGGTGCCACTCAGCATGCTTCCGCCCGGCCGCGCGGACCTCCCGCTGCGGAGGGGAGTTGACGGTGGGTCGCTCCTCCCCGGGAAGGAACCGGCCTCCCCCGGGAGAGCTGCCCCCTAGGCTCGGTGGGTGCGCACCGAAGCCCGAACCAGTTCCGCCCGACCCCGCTCCGCCCGGATCCGCCGGCCGCTCGCCGCCGTCTCCGCGCTCGCCCTGCTGGCGCCCGTCCTGCTGGCGCAACCGGACGCCCGGGCAGCGGCCGCGCTGCTCGCCCTGACGGCGGCGTTCGCCGCGGTGGTGGCGCTGCTGCCCTGGCCCGCCGGGCGGATCACGCTCGGTGCGGCGGTCGGGGCGGTGGCCGGGGCCTCGCTGCTGGTCGACCTGGTCTACCCGGGGCCGTACCGGCTGCCCGCGTTCTGGCTGCCGTTCGAGTGGCTCGCCCTGCTCGGGCTGCTCTTCCGGGCCGTCCGCGGGCTGTCCGACCGCCGGGTCGGCCCGGTCGGCGGGCTGCTCGGGCTCGCGGCGGTGCTGCTGCCGCTGCGGTTCTCCCTGCGGACGCCGCAGGGCGGCGCGGCCTGGTCGGTGGTCGGGGTGCTGCTGTCGCTGCTGCCGCTGCTCGGTGTCGCGGGGGCGGCCCTCTACCTGCGGGTCCTGGACGCCCGACGGGAGCGGGCGGTCGCCCGGGCCCGGCGCGAACAGCGGCTGGAGGTGGCGCGGGGGCTGCACGACTTCGTCGCGCACGAGATCACCGGCATCGTGCTGGAGGCCCAGGCCGGTCAACTCCCGGACCAGGAGCCGGGGGAGACCGCCGCACTGCTGCGGCGCCTGGAGGAGGCCGGGCTGCGGGCGCTGGACTCGATGGACGAGATGGTCGGCGCCCTGCGCGAGCCGGGCGGAGAGGGCGGCCGGGACGGCCGGTCCGATCCGCCGGACCGGGAGGAGGAGTCCGACGGCGCGACCACGCGCCGGCTGGGCCTGGCCGACCTCCCCGAACTGGTCACCCGCTTCGGCGCCACCGGTGCCGGCGGCACCGCCGGTGCCCCGCGCGCCACCGCCGAGCTGGCGCCCGAGACCGCCGGCCGGCTCTCCGCCGAGGCCGAGGCGACCGCGTACGCCGTCGTCCTGGAGGCCCTCACCAACATCCGTCGGCACGCGCCGCAGGCCACCGAGGTCACCGTCCGGGTGGCCCCCGGCACGGACGGCACGGTCGAGCTGACCGTCACCGACGACGGCGGCCCGTCCCGCAAGCCGCTGCTGCGCCGCCGCCCCGGTGCCGGCGGCACCGGCCTGGCCGGGCTCACCGCCCGCGCCGCCGCCCACGGGGGCTCGCTGACCGCCGGCCCGGGCACGCCCGGGGGCTGGCGGGTCAGCTGCTCCCTGCCGGGTCGCTGAGGCACGCGCCCTGCGGCGTCGGCCGGCGCCGCAAGGCTGCCCCCGCTTCCGGGCGCGTCGCGCTCAGTGGGCCCGGCCGCCGCCCCGGGTGCCGCGCGGGCGGGTCAGGGTGAAGCGGTCGACCGGGACGAGGTCCCCGTACGGCCCGCTGACGGAGTAGTAGGTGACGCCGATGGTGGTCTGCCCGTTGCGCCCGCCCGGGTCGACGTCGAAGGAGGCGAAGCCGTACGGGTTGTCGGCGTCCCGGAAGGCGGACCAGGGGGCGTCCTCGATGACGTACACCGGCGGGCGCTTGCCGGTGGCCGGGTCGACGGCGCCGACGCCGGTGATCACCCGGGCCTTGGCGGGGCTGAAGAAGAGCTGGTTGGACGGGGCCGAGGTGCCGCCGCCGCCGATGACCATGTGGACGGTGCCCTTGGTGGTGTCGATGGTCTCGGTGCCGGTGGAGACCGGGATCGGCGTGCGGGTGTCGGTCGGCTGCTGGCCGCGGATCGGGTGCGAGCGCTCGTAGTGGTGCTCGTGGCCGCAGACCACCAGGTCCACGCCGTACTTGTCGAACAGCGGCACCCAGGCCTCGCGGACACCGAGGTCGGCGCCGTTGAACTTGTCGGCGGTGGAGATCACCACCTGGTGCATGCAGACCACGATCCAGTCGATCCCCGGGTCCGCGTTGGCCGCGATCAACTCCCGTTCCAGCCAGCGCTGCTGGGCGCCGCCGGAGTAGCCGTGGACGTAGCTGCTGCCGCCGTCCTGGTAGGCCACGTCGTCGTTGTTGAGGCTGATCACCCGCACCGAGCCGGCCGTGAACGAGTACCACAGGCCGCGCGTCTCCGCGTCGGAGCGGGCGTCCGGCAGCTCGAAGTACGCCTGGTAGGCGCCGTAGCCGATCGGGCCGTTGCCCTTCTCGTTCTCGTGGTTGCCGGCCGCGGGCATCCAGGGGCGGTGGCGGGCCGATCGGGTGTTGTTCTCGAACCAGTCGGACCAGGTGCGGACCCGGTCGGTGGCGATGTTCGCGTAGCAGAGGTCGCCGTTGAGCAGGTGGAACAGCGGGGCGATCCGCTCGACCCCGGCGGTGGTGTCGCCGGCGGCGGGGCTGCCGAGGTTGTCGTTCACGTAGCCGTTGGCGGTCTTCTTGCCGAGGGTCGGGGTGCCCTGGTCGCCGAAGCTGGTGAAGGTGAAGGCGGACCGGCCGCGCGGGGCGGTGCGGACGGTGCCGAGTTCGGGGGTGGTGCCGTCGTGGACGGCGGCGTAGACGTAGTCCGTGTCGGCGCGCAGGCCGGTCAGCCGGGCGTGGTGCGTCTGGACCTCGGTGCCGGACGCGGCGTCCCGGTAGGTGCGGGTCGCGGCCTGGACCGTCCGGCCGAAGCCGCCGTTCGAAGTCCCGTACACCACCCGGGGGTTGCCGACGGACCGGGTGGTGTGCCAGGAGACCACCACCTCGCGGGAGGCGTCCGAGCCGAACTGGAGGTGGAGGCCGGCCACCCGCGGCGCGCCGGAGCGGTCCGGCCGCTGCCAGAGCACCGGGGAGGCGGCGGCGGGGGCGGCCGAGACGCCGGAGAGGGACACGGCACCGCCGAGGCCGACGCCGGTCGCCCCGGCCAGGAGCCCGCGCCTGCTGACGGGGAGACGTCCACTGGAATCGTTCATGGCGGCCAGCCCACCGGACGAAGGTGAACCGAGCCGGGTCCGCCGCGTGAACTTTCCCGTCCGTCACCCGTGCGTCACACTGCTGGGCGTGACGAGGACGAACGGCGACGGCCCGCGGGTGATCCGCACCCTGATCGCGGACGACCAGGAGGCCGTACGGCGCGGTGTGCGGCGGATCCTGACGGCCCAGCCGGACATCGAGGTGGTGGGCGAGGCGGCGGACGGGCTCGCCGCACTGGAGCTGGCGGCCGAACTGCGGCCGGACGTCGCGCTGGTGGACATCCGGATGCCGCGGATGGACGGACTGGAGCTGACCCGGCGGCTGGCCGGGCCGGGGGTGGCGGAGCCGGTGCGGGTCGTGGTGCTGACCACCTTCGACCTGGACGAGTACGTGTACCCGGCCCTGCGGCACGGGGCGTCCGGTTTCCTGCTGAAGCGTTCCGGCCCGTCCCTGCTGGCCGAGGCGGTGCGGGCGGCGGCGGACGGGGAGAGCCTGATCAGCCCGTCGGTCACCGTCCGGCTGCTGCGGCACGTGACGGCTCCGCGCCGCCCGGAGCGGCGGCGGCCCGCGCTTGTGGTGCCGCTGACCGAGCGGGAGGTGGAGATCGCCGGGCACGTCGCGGCGGGCCGCACCAACGCGGACATCGCCGCGGAGCTGTTCATCTCGCCGGGGACGGTGAAGACCCACGTCGCCAGCGTCCAGCGCAAGCTCGGGGTGGCGAACCGGGTCGGGATCGCGGTGCACGCCTGGGAGATGGGCTGGGCGGCGCAGGAGCGGTAGCGGCGGTGCCGCGGAGACGGGTGCGCGCCCACGGGGCCGAGGGGATGCTCCGTGGACGCGCGGAACCTACGAGGTGGGGGTGGCCTCCGGACGTGAGTCCTCCGGCCGGTAGTTCGATCGTCGACCGAGGTAGTCATCCAGCGTCGGACCCTGATCCGTCTCGATCCGTCGCCACTGCCTCCTGCGGTCGAACTCCTTCAGCTACCTCGCAGGTCCATCTCCCATCATGCGCCTCCTGCGGGCTGTGCACCAGGGGTGAACGGTATGAATCCAACCAATTTTCGTAACTCGGGCAATCCGGGGTTAATCGGCTGGCGGGACTGCCGGGCGACGAGACCTCCGTCAGGAGCGCGGCCAGCCGTCCACGAAGGTCAGCGTCCGCTGGTACGGCCCGTCGGGCCCGGTGCTGCGGTACTCCTCCGTGCTGCCGCCGGTCCGGACGGTGCGGTCCCCGTCGTGCCGCCGGGCGGTGGGGCGCAGGGTGTGGTCGACGGTGGAGCGTTCGGTGACGTGGCCGCCGGTCGCCGCGGTGGCCTCGCGGTGGTAGCCGAGCTCCATGGCGGTGGTCTGGTCGGTGTTCCCGGCCGCGTCGCGGCTCACCCGGTAGCTGACGTCCAGCGGTTCGCCCTCGTGCACGGTGGTGGTGCGGTGCGGGCCGCCGCCCCAGGTCGCGGTGGTGCGGGTGAGGTCGGTGCCGTTGTGCAGCGTCACGTCGTTGCCGCCGTCGCGCAGCCGCTGGGCGGAGCGGAAGGCGAGCTTGTCGCGGACCTCGGTGGTGATCCGGCCGTGCGAGGTCTGCACCCAGCCCCGGGCGAGGTCGTCGCGGGCGGCGGTGACCGTCCAGTCGCCGCTGCCGCCGCTGCCGCCGCCGTGGTCGGCGAGGTCGGTGGCGACGGTGGCCTCCGGGGCGACCCGGTGGTCGGTGAGCTGTCCGGTGGTGCGGGCGGCGCCGTGGTCGGTCTCGGCGAAGAGGTTGACCTGGCCGGTCCAGACGTCGTTGCTCTGCGCCTCGGCGGTGTTCACGGTGACGCCCACGCTGTGCGGCCGGCCGTCCAGCAGCAGTCCGACGTACGGGGTGAGGTCGAGCCGGTAGGCGGGCAGGTCGAAGGCGAAGACGCCGGGCACGGGCCGCCAGAGCAATGGGTCCCAGCCGCCGGTGTAGATCACCGGGTACGGCCAGACCGCGCCGGCCACCCGGCCGTCCACGGTGAGCCGCAGTTCGCGGAACGGGCCCTTGCCGCAGATGCCGCTGCCGGGGTTGGCGGCGGCGAAGGCGTCCGGTGCGGAGGCGTAGGCGAACTCCTCGCAGGCGCCGCCGCCCCGGGCGTAGACCTCGGCGGTGAGGCGTTCGAGGTTCTGCGGGAAGACGAGGTCGCGCCCGGCGGCGGGGGCGGCCTGGGTGAGCCCGAACGGGCCGGTGGTGAGCAGCCGGTCGGCGGAGCGGGCGGCCGGCCAGTGCCCGTCCGCGGTGTAGAAGGTCAGCTTCGCGCTGATCGTGAAGACGCCGGTGTAGGTGGCGTCGGTGACGTTGGCGAGGTCGAAGGAGAACTCCTGCGGGCCGCCCGCGAAGAGCGGGGCGTAGCGGGTGACGTCGTGCTCGACGTTCCAGGCGATGCCGTCCTTGGACGGCTCCGGGGTGGAGGAGAGCAGCACCTGGACGCCGCCGACGCGGACGCTGAAGATCCGGTCGAACTGCCGCCCGGCGACCTGCCCGTGGAGGTCCATGACCACCGCGGACCAGGGGCCGGCGCAGTCGGCGGGCGGGGCGAGGGTGGCGTTGTACGGGGTGTCCGGCGGGTTGCCGTACCCGTTGCGGAACTCGCGCTCGTGCATCACCTCGACGGTGCAGGAGCGGGTGTCGGGGCGGGTGAGCGGCTTGGTGGCGGTGACCGGGTCGTGGTAGTCGGTGCCGAAGTCGGCGTGGGCCGGGGCAGCGGCGGTGAGGGTGCCGGCCAGGGTGAGGACGGCGGCGCCGATCAGACCGGCGGTGCGGCGGAGCAACGGGCGCAGGGCCAAGGCGGGTTCCCGGGGTCGGGCGGCCCGCGGGCGGGTGCCGCGGGCCGGTCGGATGATCCGGGAATCCTTCCGGGGGTGGCATGCCAGCGTCAAGGATTCGCGCCGACCGGATCCGGGCCGGCGGGTGGGTCGGGTCGGTCGGGGAGTGGGTCGGGTCGGGTCGCGCCGGTCATGGAGTGGGTCGGGTCGGGTCGCGCCGGTCACGGAGTGCGTCGGGTCAGCGGTCCTCCAACTCCGCGGCCTCCTGCCGGATCAGGTCCCGCAGCGAGGCCAGCCGGGGCCGCCGGTCGTCCGTCCGCCACTGCATCTCCAGCGGCAGCGCGGCCCGCCCCTCCAGTCGTACGGTGGCCACGTCCTCGGTGAGGTGGCCGGTCATCGAGCCGGGCACCAGCGAGAAGGCGCGGTTGCGGGCGAGCAGGTAGAGCCGGGAGCCGACGATCCGGGGCGGGCTGACCAGCACCGGCGGGTCCACGCCGTGCTCCGCGCAGAGGCCGAGCACGTGGTCGTAGTAGCGGGGGTGCTGCTCGCGCGGCCACAACAGCAGGGGCAGGTCGCGCAGTTCGGCCAGGCGCAGGCTGCTCCGGCGGGCCAGTGGGTGGTCCCGGCCGAGCGCGACCAGCACCGGTTCGTCGGCGATCCGCTCCAGCCGGTAGCCGTCCACCTCGTCCAGGAAGCGGCCGAGCCCGATGTCGGCCAGCTCGGCGGCCAGGGTGGCGGAGACCTGCCCGGTGTCCACGGCCAGTTCGGCGGTGTCGAGCGCGGGCAGCTCCTGCTCGGCCCGGCTGACCACGGCGGGCAGCAGGCGGTTCACCACGCTCGGCGAGGCGACGATCCGGGCGGTGCCCAGCCGGGACTCCTCGTGCAGCCGCACCCGGGTCAGCAGCGTCTCGGCCTGCCGGAGCAGCAGAGTGCTCTCGGCGGCCATCACCTCGCCGGCCTCGGTGAGCGCGACCGAGCGGCGGCTGCGGTCGAACAGCTCGACGCCGACGGTCCGCTCCAGCCGGGCGACCTCCTGACTGACCGTGGGCTGCGAGATGTGCAGCCGCTCGGCGGCCCGCCCGAAGTGCAGCGTCTCGGCGACGGTCAGGAAGACCTGGAGCTGGCGCAAGGTGAAACCCATGGGTGGCAGGGTAGACGAACCAATAGGTGATGGCCTATCAGAAACCTCGGTACTCATTCTGGTTTCCGATGTGAACCGTCCATACGCTGAGCAGCACGTTGCCCCACCGCAGCGGCAGCCTCACAGAGAGTTCGCATCATGACCGGACTTCTTCCCCCCGCCGCTCCCGCCGTCCAGGTCTCCGAGGAGGTCGCCCGGGCGCTCGCCGACGGCCGGCCGGTGGTCGCCCTGGAGTCGACCATCTTCACCCACGGCCTGCCGCGGCCGCGCAACCTGGCCGTCGCGCTGGAGGCGGAGCGGCAGCTGCGGGCGGCGGGCGTCGTGCCCGCCACGATCGGGGTGCACGCCGGGGTGCCCACGGTCGGGCTGAGCACCGGACAGATCACCGAACTGTCCGCCGCCGACGGCCTGGACAAGGTGAGCCTGCGCGACCTCCCGGTGGTCGCCGCGCTCGGCCGGCACGGCGGCACCACCGTCGCCGCCACCGCCTTCCTCGCCCACCGCGCCGGCATCCGGGTCTTCTCCACCGGCGGCCTCGGCGGCGTGCACTTCGGCGCCTCGGAGAGCTTCGACGAGTCGGCCGACCTGACGGCCCTGGCCGCCACCCCGGTCACCGTGGTCAGCGCGGGCGTGAAGTCCATCCTCGACATCCGGGCCACCCTGGAACGCTTCGAGACGTACAACATCCCGGTCATCGGCTACCGCACCCGCAGGTACCCCGGCTTCTACGTCACCGACTCCGGCCACGAGATCAACTTCAGCGTGGAGTCGCCCGAGCAGGCCGCCGGGGTGATCGAGGCCCGCGACCGGCTCGGCCTGCCGCAGGCCGTCCTGATCGCCAACCCGGTCGACCCGGCCAAGCAGCTGCCGCCGGAGGAACTGGACGGCATCCTGGCCCGCGCCTGGGCCGAGGCCGAGCGGCAGGGCGTCACCGGGAACGCCGCCACGCCGTTCCTGCTCGACTTCATCCAGCGGGACACCGGCGGGCGCAGCCTGGACGTCAACGTCGAGGTGTACCGGGGCAACGTCCGGCTCGGCGGGGAGATCGCGACGGCGCTGGCCGGTGGTGCGTCCGGTGCCTCCGGTGCTGCTGCGGCGGGTGCTGCGGCCTCGGCGGGCGCCGTCGAGACCGGGGCCTGAGCCGTGCTGGGGGTGCTCGGGGACCTCGTCGAGGACATCGTGGTCTGGGCCGACGGCCCGCTGCGGCACGGCACCGACTCCGGCGCCCGGGTCTTCCGGCGGCGCGGCGGCAGCGCGGCCAACGTCGCCTGCTTCGCCGCCGGGCAGTACCCGGCCCGCTTCCTCGGCTGCGTCGGCGAGGACGCGGTCGGGGACGGCGTCGTCGCCGAACTGACCGGCCACGGCGTCGACGTACGGGTCTCCCGGCGCGGCCGGACCGGCAGCGTCGTGGTGCTGATCGACCAGGGCGGCGAGCGGACCATGCTGCCCGACCGGGGCGCCGCCACGCTGCTGGAGCGGGTCCCGGACGCCTGGCTGGCCGGACTGACCCACCTGCACGTGCCGGCCTACTCCTTCGACGGCGAGCCGGTCGGCGGTACGGCGGTGGACGCGCTCGCCCGGGTCCGGCGGGCGGGCGGCACCACCTCGGTGGACGCCTCCTCGACCGGGATGCTGGAGCGCTTCGGCCGGGAGCGCTTCCTGGCCCTGCTGGCCGGGCTGGCGCCGACCTTCGTGTTCGCCAACCGCTCCGAGTCGGCGTTCCTCGGACTGCTGGTCGGCGGCCTGCCGGGGCCGGAGCGGGCCCGGCTGGCGGCCACCACGGTGGTCACCAAGGCGGGCGCCGAGGCGACCGCCGTCGACGTCCCGGGCGAGCCGCTGGTCATGGTGCCGGTGCCGCCGGTGGCGGAGGTGCGCGACCTCACCGGGGCCGGGGACGCCTTCGCGGCGGGGTTCCTGGCCGGCTTCCTGGACACCGGGGACCTCGGGCGCGCGGCCGGCCTCGGGCACCGCAGCGCGGCCCGGGTGCTGGCCTCGCCCGGGGCCTCCTTCGGCGGGGAGTGACGTTTCGGCGGGTGCCCTTCGGCGGGCCCGTCGGCGGCGGGCCTGCCCAGGGTTACCTGGGCACCGCGTCCTTGCGGAGGAAGTGCTTCAGCTTCTGCCAGGTCCAGGTGTTGACCACGTCCTCGGCGGTGAGCCAGCCGCGCTGCGCCGTGCCGATGCCGTAGCGCGGGTAGCCGAGCTGGCCGGTGGCGTGCGCGTCGCTGTCGATCGCGAACCGCACGCCGTGCCGCCTCGCCCGCAGGACGTCCTCGTCGCGCAGGTCGAGCCGCTGCGGGGAGCTGTTGATCTCGATCGCGGTGCCGGTGCGCGCGGCGGCCTCGAACACGGCGTCCAGGTCGACGTCGATCGGTCCGCGCCGGCCGATCCGGCGGGTGGTGAGGTGTCCGATGACGTGCACGTACGGGTTCTCGCAGGCGCGGATCAGCCGACGGGTCTGGGCGGCCCGGTCCAGGGCGAAGTGCGAGTGCACGGAGGCCACGCAGACGTCGAAGCCGGCCAGGAACTCCGGTGGCCAGTCCACCCCGCCGTCCGGGCCGATGTTCAGCTCGGTGCCGTGCAGCAGGCGCAACTTCTTGTGCCGGTCGGCGAGTTGCCGCAGCTGCTCGCGCTGGGCGAGCATCTTCTCGTCCGTCATCCGCTGCATCACCAGGTCCGGGGCGTGGTCGGTGACGGCGAAGTAGGAGTAGCCGCGGGCGGCGGCGGTGTCGACCATCTCCTCCAGGGTGGCGAGCCCGTCGGTCAGGTCGGTGTGGGTGTGCAGGTCGCCGCGCAGGTCGGACTCCTGGACCAGGTCCGGGAGTCCGCCCTCCAGCGCGGCCTCGATCTCGCCCCGGTCCTCGCGCAGCGGCGGCGGGATCCACGGCAGGCCGAGCGCCGCGTACACCTCCTCCTCGGTCTCCGAGACCACCTTGGCGCCGCCGTCCACCTCGAACAGCCCGTACTCGGAGAGCTTCAGCCCGGCCCGGACGGCCATCGTGCGCAGCCGGATGTTGTGCGCCTTCGAGCCGGTGAAGTAGACCAGCGCAGCTCCCCAGTCCTCCTCCGGGAGGACCCGCAGGTCCACCTGTACGCCCTGGGTGGTACGGACCGAGGTCTTGGTGCCGCCGCTGCCGATCACCTCGGCGACGTAGGGGAGTTCGGTGAGCGCGGCCATCAGCGGGGCGGAGTCCGCCGCGGTCGCGAGCACGTCGATGTCGCCCACCGTCTCGCGCATCCGGCGCAGCGAGCCCGCGTACGCGCAGCGGGTGCAGCCGGGGACGGCGGAGAGCGCGGCGACCAGCTGCTCGGCCAGCTCGGTGGCGGCGTCCAGCAGGGTGCGGCCGCCGGACTGCCGCATCAGCTCGATGCCGTGCAGGATCCGCTCGCCGCTGCGCTCGCCGAAGCCGGGCAGGTCGGCGAGCCGCTCGGCCCGGGCGGCCGCGGCGAGTTCGTCCACCGAGGCGATCCCGAGGTCGCGGTAGAGGGCCAGGGCGCGCTTGGGCCCGACCCCGGGGACGGCCGTCATCTCCCGTACGCCGGACGGGACCTCGGCGCGCAGCGCCTCCAGGGCGGGGATGGTCCCGGTGGCGAGGTACCCGGCGATCTTCTCGGCGGTGGACCTGCCGACGCCGGGGATCTGCTGCAGGCCCTTGACGTCCAGGCCGGCCAGGTCCTCGGGGTGGCCGCCGACCGCGCGGGCGGCCTTCTCGTAGGCGCGGGCCCGGAAGGCGTCCCCGCCGGTGATGTTGATCAGGTCGGCGTACTCCTGGAGCAGCTCCCTGACCTGGTCGTTGAGCCGGGGCATGGGGCAAGTCTAGGGTCGGTGGGGCGGGGGCGCCGGGTGTACTTCCTCGTGTACTCCGTCAGTCGTACGCGACGGTCAGCAGCAGGACCATGGTCAGCCCGCCGCCGGGGGTCGGTTCCACCGCGAGCCGGCCGCCCGCGGCCACCACCAGGCGGTGCAGGGCGGGCCCGACCGGGCCGTCCGCCCGCACGCCCGCGATCAGCCGCTCGCGCGCCTCGGGCGGCTCGTAGGCGCCCCGGTCGGAGACCCGGACCTCCACCCGGGCGCGGGTCGCCGCCGTCCGTCCGGGCGCCCGCAGCGCGGACGCGCCGCCCGCCACGTCGGCCCGGACCAGCACCCGGCCGCCCAGCGGGCTGCGCCGGATCGCGTGGTCGACCAGCCCGGCGAGGACGGCCTCCAGCCGGCGGGCGTCCCCGGCCACCACCGGGAGCCCGGGGGCCACCCGGACCGTGACGGCCGCCGCCCGCCCGCCGCCGCGCACCACCCGGCGGACCACGTCGGCCACCTGGACGTGCCGGGCCATCGGTTCGCAGCCGGCCTGCCGGCCGGTCCACCGCAGCCGCTCCAGCTCGGTGCGGTCGAGCGCCCTGGGCGCGGCCATCGCGCCGGGCGAGTACGGGCCGGGGCCCTCCTCGGCCCCGGCCGGCGCCGCCGCGCCCACGCGCCCGGACCCGCCCCGGCGCCCGGTGCCGACCGCGCCGACGGTGCCGCCGAACGCGCCGAGCGCCTTGGCTCCCGACGCGACGTAGCCCCAGAGCCTCCCGCGTGCCATCGCCCTGCCCCTCGTGCTCCCCGGCGGCCGTCATCGAATCCGCGGCCGACCGGGGTGGGCCGACTTCCGGGCCCTTCCTGCCAGCGTGCGCCTCGGCCGCCCGGGTGACAATCCCGCTCCGGGTCGCGGTCCGCTCCGGGGCCCCCGCCGAGCGGCCGGCCGGGCACCCGCCGACCGGCGGGGCCCGGAGGCGTGGCCTACTGCGGATCGAGTAACCGCAAGGACTTCTTCGCAAAAGATCTTTCGCAAAAAATCCTTTGCAAAGAACTCTTTGGGGTTCTAGTCTCCTGCCATGACCGAAGAACGCGGCTGGAAGCACAGCGACGACCCGCACATCGCCATCACCGCCAAGAACATGCGGGCGATGGCGCATCCCGTGCGGATGCAGTTGGTCGGGCTCCTGCGCAAGCACGGCCCGTCCACGGCGACGAGGCTCGCCGAGCAGCTGGGGCTCAACTCCGGAGCCACCAGCTACCACCTGCGCCAGCTCGCCGCCGCGGGCTTCGTCGAGGAGGACGAGGAGCGCGGCAACGCCCGCGAGCGGTGGTGGCGTTCGGCCCACCCGCTCACCGTCTGGACGGTGGACGACATGGCGGACGACGAGCTCGACACGGCCGCCGGCTTCCTGCGGTCCGTCCTGGCCGCGCACACCCAGACCGCCCAGCGCACGCTGGACGCCTTCGAGACCATGCCGCGCGAGTGGCGCCGGGTGACGGACCTCAGTGACCGGGTCCTGCAGCTCACGCCCGCCGAGGCCGAGCAGCTGTCCGGCGAGCTGTTCGAGGTGGTCCGGCGCTACCGGCAGATCGACCACGGCGGGCCCGCGCCGGAGGGCACCGAGCAGGTGGCCGTGGTCGTCCACCTCCTGCCGGACGCGACCGCCACCGCCACCGCAAGCGAGGGGGAGACCGCATGACCACCGGCACCGCCGCCACCGCTGCTACCGCCACCGACGCGCCGGGGCGCAGCTTCCGCCCGCTGGCCGGGGTGCTGACGGCCATGGCCGTCTCCGTGACGGGCACGCGCGTCTCGGCCATCGCCCTGCCCTGGTTCGTCCTGGCCACCACCGGCAGCGCCACCATGACGGGCCTCGTCGCGTTCGCCGAGATGGCGCCGTACGTGGCGGTCAAGGCGCTGACGGGCCCGTTAGTCGACCGGCTCGGGCCGCGCGTGGTGTCCTGGACGACGGACGCGGTCAGCGCCGTCGCGGCCGGGCTGGTCCCGCTGCTGCACGCGCAGGGGCTGCTCCCGTTCTGGGTGCTGCTGGTGATGGTCGCGGTGATCGGGGCGATGCGCGGCCCGGGGGACTTGGCCAAGTCCGTCATGGTCCCGGAGGCGGCCGACCACGCCCGGGTGCCGATGGAGCGCGCCACCGGGCTGTCGGGCGTCACCGAGCGGCTGGCCTCCACCATCGGGCCGGCGGTCGGCGGCGGGCTGGTCGCCCTGATGGGCCCGCTGGCCGGGCTGGCGATCAACGCGGTCACCTTCGCGCTCGGGTCGCTGATCATCGCGGTCGCGCTCCCGCGCGGCATGGGGCGCCCGGCGGTGCCCGTCACGGCCGCGGATCCGGCCGTTGCCGCGTCCGCCGATCCGTCCGCCGATCCGGCCGTTGACGCGTCCGTTGACGCGTCCGGGGAGGAGCAGCCCGCGGGTTACTGGCGGATGTTCCGCGAGGGCTTCACGTTCCTGCGCTCGGAGCCGCTGCTGCTCACCGTGATCGTGATGATCGGGATCACCAACCTGATCGATGCCGGGTTCATCACCGTCCTCGTCCCGGTCTGGGCGCGGGAGTCCGGCAACGGACCGGCCGCCATCGGCCTGCTGGCCGCCTCCATGGGTGCCACCGCGGTCGTCGGCAGCCTGATAGCGGCGGCCGTCGCCTCCCGGCTGCCCCGCCGGACGGTCTTCTTCACCGGCTTCCTGCTGTGCGGCGCACCGCGCTTCCTGGTGCTCGCCCTCGGCGCGCCGATGTGGCTGGTGATCACGGTCTTCGCGATCGGCGGCTTCGGCTCCGGCTTCCTCAACCCGATCCTCGGCGCGGTGCTCTTCGAGCGGGTGCCCCGCCACCTGCTGGGCCGCGTCCACGCCCTCGGCGACTCCCTCGCCTGGGCCGGCATCCCGCTCGGCGGCCTGGTCGCCGGTGCGGCGGTCGCCACGGTCGGCCTCATACCCAGCCTGATCGCGGCCGGCGCCCTGTACTTCGCGACCACCACGCTGGCCGGGCTGCGCCCCGAGTGGCGGGAGATGGACCGCCTCCGTGGCGGCTCGGGCCGAGCGGACAGCGTGGCCAGCGCGAGCGGCGCGAGCAGCGCGGCCGACGCGGCCGTCGTGCCGGAACCGGCGCGCAGCGCGTAAGCCGCCCCCCGGGTGCGGCTAGCGGGCCCGATCGGTGACCGGGCCGGGCTCGTCCGCCGGGCGGTGCCCCGCCCAGTGGAGCAGCAACAGGCTGGCCAGGGCGGCGAGGGCACACCAGGTGGAGACGAAGGCGAGGTGCCAGAGCAGGGCGCAGACGACGGCGCCCGCACCGGTGACGAGACCGAGACGGCGGAGCAGGCGGTCGCCGCTCACCAGGAGGGAGCCGACGGTGGCGAGGAGGTAACCGGCCAGCAGGAGGGCCGGGTACGGGATGCCGACCGCGTAGCCGAGGGTGTGGCCGTGCACGGCGGCCGTCACCGGATGGGAGTCGACGGCCACGGCCAGCGGGACGGCGACCGCCGCACCGAGCAGGGTGAGCGCGGCGAGCACCCGTCGGCGCGGTCCGACGGCGGCGCACCACACGGCGGCCGGGACCAGGACGGGCAGCAGCGGCAGGGCGACCACCGCCCAGGCGGTGCGGGCCGCTCCGGCGAGGCCGTCCGGCAGCCCGCCGTCCGTACCGAGCCAGACCAGCGCCTCGATCAGCTGGTGCACACCCAGCACCAGGGGGAGCGCGGCGAGCGGCAAACGCTCGGGATGGTCGGCCCGACGGGCACGGACCACACACGCCACGCCCGTGACCGCGACCAGCCCACCGGCCACGGCGTCCGCCTGCGCGCTCCAGCACATCGCGGCCTAGCCGGTGCTCCCGGGGCGGTCGTCCCCCTCGGGGCCCTGCTCCGCTCCGTCCCCGGCCTTGTCCTCCGGTTCGTCCCCGGGTTCTTCCCCGGCTTCGTCCTCCGGTGGCGCCCCGATGCTCTCCAGGGTGTCGCGTGCGGTCCCGGGCATCGCCGGATGGCGGCCGATCACGATCACCCCGATCACGATCGCCAACAGCCCGACCGACTGCCACGCCAACGCCCCTGGGGTCACCCGCAACCGGTCACCGAGGAAACCCACCGCGCAGGCGATCCCGGCCAGCGGCTGGGCGGCGGTCAGCGCCGGCAGGGACATCCGCAGCGGCGCGGCCTCGAAGGCGCTCTGCACCAGCAGCAGCCCGACCACCCCCGCCACCACCACCGCGTACGGCTGCCAGCTGCGCAGCACCGCGGCCAGGCCCTCGTGGTCGAGGCGCTGGGTGGTGGTCCGGGTCAGCGCGTCCTGGAGGCCGTAGAGCAGCCCGGCGGCGAGCGCCAGCAGGGTCGCCTCCTCGAACAGCGGCAGCCGGCGGGCCAGCGAGACCAGCAGCACCACCAGCCCGACCACGGTGCCCACCACCAGCCAGTGCCGCAGCTCCCCGGCGGGTGGCCCCCCGCCGGTCGGCCGCCCGGCCACGATGAAGGCCGTCACCCCGAGGGCCAGCAGCGCCACCCCGGCCCAGCCGGAACGGCCCAGGGTCTGACGGGTCAGCACCCGGGCCAGGGCCATCGCGAAGATCAGATTGGTGGCCAGCAGCGGCTCGACCAGCGACACCTCGCCCTGGTTGAGCGCGAACGCCGAGAGGATCAGCCCGCTGACCATGAACCCGGTGCCGAGCAGCCACTGCGGCATCCGCATCAGGTCCAGCAGCAGCCGCCAGCGCAGCAGATCGGAGCGCGGGGCTTGCTGAGCCGCGTGCTGCTGGAGGACGAAGCCGAGCCCCAGACAGCAGGCCGCGCTGAGAGCGAGGAGGAAGACCGCCACGGAGGGACCACCAGGTTGTCGCTGCCCGCGCCGCGCCGACGAGTCCGAGAGGTGGGTCGGGCGTCGCGGCCGCTCCCGTCAGCCTACCGCCGGGCCGGTGCCCGGGCCGATCGCACGACACGCCCGCGGCGGGGCGGGCCACCAGGCCCTCCGGCAGCGCTTGCCGCCATCGGCAGGGCAGGCGCACGCTGGTGTGAGCGGCCGCCACGGGTCACCGTCCGTGCCGGTCCGGACAGGCGCGACGGGGGCCGCCGCCAGGAGGTGTGGCATGCACAACCAGTGGGACGTGGAGCTGAGGTTCGAGGAAGACGGCGTGCACACGGCGTGTGACGCCAGGCTGACCGGCGCCAGGGCGCCCGGCCTGAGCGCGCACGGCGAGTCCGTGAAGAGCGCGGACGACCGTCCGCTCGCCAGGATCGGCGAGGAGGTCGCGGCCTCCCGCGCCCTGGAGGAACTGTCCCGCAAGCTGCGGGCCCAGGCGACCGGGGAGATCGACGACGAAGGGCACCGCCCGGGCTACCTGATCTACTGAGCCCCCACCGGCGCCACCCTCCCGTCCCGGACCGCAGCGGCTCCGGGCAGCCCGGCGGCCGCCCGATCGACGTGGACGGCGCCCACGGAGGCGCGTTCCAGCGAAGGTACGCCATGGCCTCGGAGGGAGGAGGGCCATCATCGGACCGGCCTGTCCGGTCGTCGGCCCTACCGGCGCCACCACGGGGCGCGGAGGACGTCGTCCGGGTCGGTGGCGCAGTTGGTGCCGCTGACCACCTCGTGGGCGGGAACGTCCCAGCCGACGACGCCCGGAGCCTGACGGTCCAGCTCGACCAGCCGGGCGCGCTGCGGGCCGGCGCCGGTGTCGACGTCGCACATCAGCACGCTCGTCCAGGACCGGCCGTCGAGGGCGGCGACGACCGAGAGCACCGGAAGCACCACCAGGGAGAGCAGCAGCGCCGCGACCCGTGCCGCCTCGACGGCCCGGGGCCCGAAGGCCACGGCGGTCCGCCCGGTGCGCCGGCCGGTGTCGGCCGAGCGCGCGCCCGTCCGGTACTCGGCCACCACGCCGAGCCGCAACAGGTAGCCCAGGACGCCCGCGGCCACACCCCACCACAGCCCGTTGAACGCCCCGACCACCACCCCGAGCGCCCCCGGCAGGATCGCCGCCCGCGCCGCCGTCTCCGCCAGGGCCCGCCCCTGGCGCCGGGCGGCCCCGCCGTGAGCGGCCCGGTAGGCGTAGCCGATGTAGGAGAGCACCGCCGCCAGCACGACCGCCAGCACCGGCTCGGCGAAGAACATCCCGATGACGACGTCCACCCAGTTCGCCGGCCCCATCGCCAGCAGCGCGTCCCGGGCCGCGTCCCCACCCCCGAGCGTCCACGCCAGCTTCAGCACCGGAATGGCGAACACCACCGCCGGCGCCATCACATGAGCCGCACTCACCTGCGCCGCGCCGCCGCCCCGCGTCCTTTCGGTCATCCGGCAACGCTACGCACGCCCCCCGCACCCCCACACCTCCGACACCCACCCCTGCACCTCGTGGCCTAACCCTCCACCAGCGCCGCCGCCCAGCTGTATCCGGTCCCTGCTCCCGGCCCCCTTCCGGAACGGGGTCCCACATCCTGCCGCCTGGCCGACTTCCTGCGCCGTTACTCAGGTTGATCCTTGACCAACGGGGTGGGGGCGTGCTCACCGGGGCGCTGATCGCTGTGGTCCGGTTCGGTCGCGTTCGATCAGCGTGGCGGGGACCTTGACGGTTCTGCCCACGTCGCAGGGGGTGGCCTTCGTCCGGTTCGGGATGCCGGGTGGCCGGCCGGGGCCGGGCGTGCTGGGTTTGGGCGCACGGGCCGGACTGGGCAGGTGGGGGTCGGATGTTCCGGAACCCCCGGCGGACGCGGGTCGGCGTCAGCGCGACGCCGGGGCGGCTGGTCTTCTCCCGAGGGCGGCGCTGGTCGGCGGCGAGTGGGGCGGCGAGGCGGAGCTGGGTGTGGGCGACGATCACGAGCCAGGTCCAGCGGTCCGCGGCCTCCGGGGAGCGGAGCCTGGGGCGGGCCCAGCCGAGGGTCTGCTTGAACAGGCGGCAGGTGTGCTCCGGGTCGAATCTGCGCAGGTAGCTCGACCAGATGAAGTCGCCGTCATCGGCGGTGGCGCCCGTCTTGGAGGACCACAGCCAGACCGGTGGCGCGTCGCGGTCGCCGGGCAAGTGGTCGACCTTCAGCCGGATCAGAGTGCCCTTGACCAGCGGGAGTTCGCCGTCGTCGCCGATCCAGGCGGAGCGGTGGGTGAGGTAGGGGTGGACCGGTCCCACGCCGTCGTCTCGGCCTTGCCGTAGCGCGGGGTGTCGTTCCTGGTGGTCAGCGTGGGTTCGGGCCAGGCGGCGGGGTCGGCGAGTGGGAAGCGGGGCCCGCGCTTCGGGGGCCCCGCCCTTCGGGTCGTAGACGTAGGCGGGCTTCGCCAGTCGCAGGACGCGGTCCGAGCGCAGGCGGCCGACGACCTCGACGGGCAGGTCCCGCAGCACGTACGCGAGGCGCATCGGGTCGTAGCCCGCGTCCATCACGATCACGATGTCCGGGTCGCCGTCGCGCCACTGACCCGCGGCGACCAGGCGCCGGACCACCTGCCGCAGCTGGGCGGCGGTCACCAGCGCAGCATCGTCGGTCGGGCCGAGGCGGACCACGTCCAGGACCTGCGTCCACGAGGTCCGGTCCGGGGTGAGCGCGGTGACGAACGAGTAGGGCCGGCCCGGCACCACGTGGTTGGACGCCTGGCCAGCGCGGCCGTGGACCAGGCAGAACAGCCGCTCGGGCGAGCAGGCGGCGTCGGAGCGCAGCCACGGCGAGACGTCCACGGTGAGCACGATCCGGCCCGCGAAGCGGGGCAGTGGCAGCTCGGCCAGCAGGTCCCGCAGCAGCTCGGTGTCCAGACGGCCGTGGTCGAGCGCGCCGTACAGGGAGCCGTAGCCGCGGTGGTGCTCGGCGGTCAGTGACAGCTCCACCGGCGTACGGGTGGGCGCATCCGGGCACAGCAGCGCGTCGGTCGGTTCAAAGAACGCGTCCGCCCGCGCGGACAGGCTGGCGTAGTAGTCCTCCCGGAAGAGTGACAGTTCCACGAACATGTCTCGCCGGGTGGCAAGTCGGAGCACACTCATCGGCACGGCCCCGTCGTCGATTCCTCGATCTCCTCGCAGAGTCAGGATCACGACCGGGCCGTCCCCATGTCCGCCGATCACCCGAACGAGTGAGCCATCGACGAGCACAATCAGGGCCCGATGCCAAGGAACAAGCTAAGTCAAACCGGGGAGGCTGGCTTGTCGGTGCTCGGACCTAGTATGCGGACATGACGCGATATATCGACGAGGATCTGCACAGTGCGGAGTTCCGCGAGTGCGATCTGACCGGGGCGCGCCTGATCGGCGTCGTCATGCAGGATGCCGTGATCGACGGGCACGTCACCAACCTCGTAGTGAACGGTGTCGAGGTCACCGAGTACGTCGAGGCAGAGCTCGACCGGCGTCATCCGGTGCGGGTGCTGATCCGCTCCGAGGACCCTGACGATCTGCGCGAGGCATCGCGTCAGCTCCATGCCGGCTGGGCCGCCACGATCGAGCGAATCCGCCGTACGCCCGGCATCGAGCGCCGCAGCGTGAACGACGAGTGGTCGGCGGTGCAGACGCTGCGCCACCTGGTCTTCGTCCACGACTCGTGGTTCCGCCGCTGCTGCCTGGGCTCGACGGAGCTGTTCACGCCGATGGGCATTGGGCCGACCGTCGAGCCCTACCGTGGAGCGCACGGGCTTGACCTCTCGCTCGATCCGGCCCTCGACGAGATCGTGAGCGTGCGTGACGCGCAGGCCGCCGAGCTTGAGGCCTGGCTCGATGAGGTCACCGCCGTGCAGCTCGCAGCGCGAGCGCCGGTGCCCGACGACGATGTCTGGCCGCCGTACGCCCGGGGCCGCTTGGTGCGGCAGTGCCTCGGCACGGTGCTCAAGGAGACCTTCGAGCACCACACCTTCTGCGTTCGCGACCTCGACCTGATCGAGGCACAGGACGCCGAGTAGGGCCGACTACAGACAACGTGCACCCAAGCCGACCCGCCCGGGCCCAGGCCGGCCGGCGTCCCGAACCGGACCAAGCCCCCCGCTGCGACGTGGGCAAGACCGTCAAACGCCCCGCCACGCTGATCGAACGCGACCGGACCGGACCGGTCCGCTCACACCCACCCCGCTAGCGAAACCGAGCCGCACCATAAGGAACAAGCTCAGGTTGAACCCGCCTCGCCGCAGAGGCTGAGAGCCGTCGATCCGCGGGTACGCCCTCGTCGTGCGATACGTGCGCGGCGTCGGTCCACCATCCAGGAGTAAGAACTCCTAACGAAATGATCTTCGATGGTCGGTTCCAGTCGCTGGGGTGCCATCGGGCAGCATGGGGGCGATGAACTCGGATGAGCCGGTGCCTCGGGAGTTGAAGGTCCTCGATACGACCTCGCTGGTCAGGCTGGAGGAGCGGGCATGCGAACTCGGCCTCAACCAGCGGTTGAACCCGGCATGGGTGCAGGCGAATGCGGCGCCCGATGGAACCCAGGCTCAGGAAGGCCTCGTGCATGTCATCGCGGATCTCCCAGCGGATGCGCAGGCGTCGGAACCAGTGCGGGTGGGCGAAGGCGCGTTCCACGACCCCGTGTTGAGTGCCGAGTCCGGAGCCGTGCTCGGTGCCTCGGCGGGCGATGAGCGGCTTCACGCCGAGGTTCCAGACCAGGCGGCGGTACTTGTCGTGGTCGTAGCCGCGGTCGCCGAGCACGGCGTCGGGCCGGCGCCGGAGCCGGCCGCGCTTGCCGCGAACGGACGGCAGTGCCTGAAGCAGTGGAATGAGCTGGGTGACGTCATTGCGGTTCCCGCCGGTCAGGGGGCGGCGAGCGGGATACCGTTGGCGTCGGTGATCAGGTGGTGCTTACTGCCCGGCCGCAGTCGCTCGCTTCCCGGGCTGAGTGAGTGGCAATTTGCTTAAGTGAAGCGGGAGATGGAGCGAGGTCCGCTCCCGTCGACGGGTCTCGATCGTCACCCTGATCTGCTGCAAACCCGGCGAACAGTCCCGGTGGGACGACGGCCGGGGCAAGCGCAAGGCCTGCAAGGGCTCCGCCCGGACTGATCGCCTCCCTGTCCCGACCGGCCGCCTGTGAAGCGCCTGCTGCCTGGCGAGCGGGTGCGCGAGGGCTTGTCGCGAAAGTGGATCTCGGCGGTGAAACGATCACGCTCCGCGGGACATGGAGATCTGACGAACAGTCAGTTGACGTGGTTTGAACCGTTGCTGCCGCAGGGCATCAAGCCGGGCCGACCGCAGGCGTGGACGCGGCGGAAACTGATAGGCGGCATGCGGTGGCGGATCCGGGCCGCGCCTCCTGGTGCGAGTGAGTGGGGGGACGTGAGAAGTCGGATGGGCTGACTTCTCATGCTGCGGGGGTACGTGGTCAGGGGTGGTGGGTGGGGGTGAGGAAGGTGGTGAGGCGGGGGTTGAGGTCGTGGGGGGCGGCCATGGGGAGGTTGTGGTGGGAGGTGGCCGGGATGATGGCGACTTCGGCTTGGGGGAGGGTGTGGCGGGCGGTTCGGGCGACGGCGTGGGGGTCGTGGGTGCGGGTGTGGGCGGCGAGGAGGGTGAGGACGGGGGTGGTGAGGGTGCGGAGGCGTTCGGGGGTGGGGCGGGGGCCGGTGACGACGGGGGAGGCGGGGAAGTCGGCGTAGCCGAGGGCGTAGAGCTCGCGCCAGGCGGGGTCGGGGCGGGGGGTGGTGCCGGTTTCCCAGTCGAGGTAGGCGCGGGCGCGGGCCGGGGTGCGGTGGGGGAGGAAGAGGGGGAGGGCGCGCAGCAGGTAGCCGGGGCGGAAGCCGGCGAAGCACTGGGTGGGGTCGAGCAGGGCGAGCCGGCCGACCCGGGTGGGGGCGTGCAGGGCGTACTCCAGGGCGATCCAGCCGCCGTACGAGTGGCCGCAGAGGTCGGCCTGTTGGACGCCGAGTCCGTCGAGGACGGCGTCCAGCCAGCCGAGCAGGCCGGGGACGCCGTCGAGGGCGGCGCCGTCGTGGACGCTGCGGCCCGGGTCGCCGATGAGGTCGACGGCGAGGACGCGGTGTCCTGCTTCGGCCAGGGCGCCGGCGTTGGCGAACCACAGGGTGGAGGTGGCGCCGCCGCCGTGGAGCAGGACGAGCGGGCGGCCGTCGGCGGGGCCGCAGGCGTTGATCCGGGTGGTGCCGTGGGCGGTGCGGACGGTGAGCGCTTCGACCGGGACGGGCCAGCGGGCGAGCAGGGCGTCGTAGGCGGCGAGGAAGGGGGTGGTGCGGGCGGACATGAGGGCCTCCGCGGGTGTGGTGTGATGGCGGCCGAGCCGGCTGGACCACTCGCCGAGCAAGTGTCGCGGTGAACGAGTATTACGCTGAACAAGTATCTCGCTGAGCGAGAGAATAGTCGCACATGCCCTCCCCGAGGAAGGACGACAGGGTGTCCGAGGTTGCCGATCCGATGCGGCTGGTGCACCTGCTGCGTGGCCTGACGGTCGAACTCGACCTGTTCGGCGCCGAGTTCGCGGCCCGCAACGGTCTGCATCCGACCGATCTGCGGGCGCTGATCCACCTGCTGGACGCGGCCAGGGCCGGGGAGGTGGTCACCCCGGGCCGGCTCGGCGAGGCGCTGGGGCTGAACTCGGCGGGCACGACCGGCCTGGTGGACCGGCTGGAGCGGCTCGGGCTGATCCGGCGCGAGCGGGACCCGCGGGACCGGCGCCGGGTGCGGCTGCTGGTGGAGGAGCGGGCGATGGAGCTGGGGGAGGGCTTCTTCGGCGGGCTGATCGGCGATCTGGTCGCGGCGATGCGGCAGTTCGAGCCGGGGGAGCTTGACGCGGCCCGGCGCTTCCTGACGGCGATGACCGGGGTGGTGGCGGCCGCCCGGGAGGACTGAGCGTCCAGGGAGGGCCGGGGCTACGCGGGGCCGAGGGTCCAGCTGATCACCGACAGCGTCGCCATCGACACCAGCGTCGACCAGAGCACCGCGTCCCGGGCGAGGGCGATGCCCTGCCGGTACTCGCGGGCGTAGGTGTACACGTTCTGTGCGGTGGGCAGCGCGGAGAACAGCACCACGGTGAGCAGTTGGTGCGCGGGCAGGTGGAGCAGCGGGCCGGCCACGGCGAGGGCCACCAGCGGCTGGACCAGGGTCTTGAGCGCGACGGTCAGCCCGACCTCGGTGCGGCGCGGACGGCCCTCCGCCGGCGGGCGGTTGTGCAGCGATATGCCGAGGGTGATCAGCGCGGTCGGGACGCCGGCGCCGCCGAGCAGTTCGCAGGAACGATTCAGCTCGGCGGGCAGGTGCACGCCGGTCGCCGAGGCGAGGGCACCCAGGGCGGTGGCCAGCAGGATCGGATTGCGGACGGGCAGGGTGAGCAGCGCCCGCCGCCCGGCCGCGCCGCCGTCCAGGACGGCCAGGACGGCGGGGGTGACCACCAGGATCTGGAACAGCACCACGGGCGCCACGAAGGAGGCGTCGCCGAGGACCTGCATGGTCACCGGGATGCCGAGGTTGGCCGAGTTGACGTAGCCGGAGGCCATCGCGCCGACGGCCAGTTCGCCGGGTTCGCGGTGGAACAGCAGCCGCCCGACGAGCAGACCGAGGCCGATCGTGACCACCGTGCCCGCGGTGAAGGCGAGCATCGAGGCGTTGGCGAAGCGGTCCAGCGGGGTGCGGGCGATCATCAGGAACAGCGCGGCCGGCATCGCCACGTGGAAGACGAACCGGTTGAGCACCGTCTCGGCCTGCGGCCCGAGCAGCCCGGTGCGGCCGACGACGTAGCCGACGCCGGTGAGCGCCCAGATCGGCGCGAAGGCGGACAGCAGGGGGTGCAGGGCTGGCATGGTTCCTCGGATCGCTCGGGCGGATCTGCCGGTGCGACGGGGGTCTCCCGTCGGGGGCGCCGACTCCCGAGCGCGCTGACCCCCCGAAGCCCTTGAACCCCCCGGGGCAGTAAACCAGTGGCCGTCGGCGAGGTGATCAACGGGCCTGTCGCGGGCACGCCAGCCGGGTCGGGCCGTCGGTGGGATCGGCGGGCCAGGCACGAGGCCGACCGCCAAGGAACGCGGCCGACCGCCAGGAACGCGGTCGACCGCCCGGAGCGACGCCGACCGCCCGGGCCTACGATGAGCCGATGGAGGACCAGTACCTGAGCCTGTCCGAGGTGGAGGCGATCGCGCGCCGGGCCCACCGGGGGCAGGTGGACAAGAACGGCCACCCGTACGGCGAGCACATCGCGGCGGTCGCCCACGGGACGGCGGCGCGCGGCGGCAGCGCGGCGCAGGTCGCGGCGGGCTGGCTGCACGACACCGTCGAGGACGACCGGCTGAGCCGGGAGTGGCTGGCCGGGGCCGCGCTGCCGGAGGAGACCAAGGCGATCGTGGACGCGCTCACCCGGCGCCGGGACGAGCCGGTCGAGGAGTACACGGCTCGCATCCTGGCCACGCCGGGCGCGCTGCTGGTCAAGTGCGCGGACCTGGCGCACAACTCCGATCCGGCCCGCCTCGCCGTGCTGGACCCGGCGACCGCCGAGCGGCTGGCCGCCAAGTACGCGCGGATGCGCGAGCTGCTCGGACTCACCGGCGAGCTGTAGTCCACGAGCTGTAGTCCCCGAGCCGGGGCCCAAGGAGCCGGGCCCAAGGAGCCGGGGCCCAAGGAGTCGGAGCCCGAGAGCCCGCCGCCCACGGGCGCCGGGGAACCACAAGAGGGCCCGGACCACGCGGATCGCGCGGGTCCGGGCCCTCTCGGGCACCCCGGTGGTCCCTGTCCGACCCCCGGGGTGAGGGGGAGTGGTCAGGTGACGGTCGGAGGCTGGTGGGCCGATGGGGTCGGCTTAGTACCAGTGGTTGGCCTGCCAGAAGTTCCAGGCGGCGTTCGGGCTGCCGTAGCGGGTGTTCATGTAGTCCAGCGCCCACTTGATCTGGGTGGCCGGGTTGGTCTTCCAGTCCGAGCCCGCCGAGGCCATCTTGGAGCCCGGCAGCGCCTGGGCCAGGCCGTACGCGCCGGAGCTCGCGTTGGTCGCGGACACGTTCCAACTCGACTCGTGGGCGATGATCTGGCTGAAGGAAGCCAGCTGGTTGGCCGGGACGATCTGGGCGGCGATGGCCTGCGGGGAGGCGGTGGCGGCGTTCGCGGTGGCGGGCAGGACACCCGCGCCCAGGGCGGTCAGACCGGCGGCGCCGGCGAGGATCGCGGCGGAGGTGCGCATACGGAGCTTGAAAGCGGGCATAAAGAGCAGGACCTCAATCGGGTTGGGCCGGGTCACTCCCCGCCGCGGACCTCGGCCGGACAGGGGCCGTGACGGTCGCGGGGTCGTGACCCGGCAGCAAGCCGTTCACCGGCGGGACAGGTGCCGGTGCGGCTGACGACTGAGCCATTGTTGGCAGACGGCATCGGCCCCCGCCAAGACCCCCTCGGTACGACCCACGGTCGTACGGAAGGGGCCGCCGTGGATTCGAAGGGGCGGTCGCGCGGAGCGTGCGGAGCGGGGGTGAGCTGCGCGAACGCGGGGGGTGTCGGAGTGGCGCGGGCGTTCCGAGGGCGTCTACTACCGCCCGTCGTGGGTGTTGATCACGTGTGAGCGCACTCACCGTGCGGGGCTCGGCGGGCGTCACTCGCCGGCCCGGTCGAAGCACGGTGGGTACAGACGATCAACCCCGCGCTGAGACCGGCGCCACACCCGAGCGGCGGGAGCGGCGCGACACCGCCGCGCCGAGCGGCAGGAGGTGGGAGGCGGGTCCTAACGGAGGTCGCCCAGCCGTCGGTGCCGGACGGCCCGGGCCGCGAGCCGGTCCGCTTCGGTGGTCGCCGACAGGGCGCCGAGCGCCGCGCCGACCGCGTGCCCGAGCCGGGCGCAGAAGGCCGTCGGCTCCTCGGCGGCGTCCGGCAGCTCCGGGACCACCTCGTCGACCAGCCCGACCTCGGCCAGCCGGTGCGCCCCGATGCCCTGGGCGCGGGCCAGCTCGGCGGCGTGCGCGCCGTCCCGGTGGACGATCGCCGAGGCGCCCTCCGGCGGCAGCGGCGCCAGCCAGGCGTGCTCGGCGGCGATCACCCGGTCCGCCGGGAGCAGTGCGAGCGCCCCGCCGCCCGACCCCTGGCCGAGCAGCACGGCCAGGACGGGGGTGCGCAGCGCGAGCAGGGTGGTCAGGCAGTGGGCGATCTCCACCGCGATGCCGTCCAGCTCGGCCTGGGCGGACAGCTCGGCGCCGGCCGTGTCCACCACGGTGACGAGCGGCAGTCCGAGCTGCTCGGCCAGGCGCGCGGTGCGGCGTACGGCCCGCAGGTCGGCGGCGGTGAAGGGGCGCTCGTGCTCGGGGGTCTGCCGCTGCTGGCCGACGACCAGGACGGGCCGGCCGCCGAGCAGGGCCAGTGCCCGGACCAGTGCGCCGCCGCGCCCGCCGGGGGCGTCCAGCAGCACCAGCTCCTCGGCGGTGTGCCGCAGCAGCTCGCGGGTGCCCGGGCGGTCGGGGCGCCGGGTGCGGAGGACGGAGTCCCAGGCGTCGGGGTGCCCATGAGTGCGGACGGGCGCGGGGGCCGGAGAGGCGGTGGGGTCTGTAGTAGGGGACGGCGGTGCGGCGGCGAGGACGGCGAGAGTGCGGCGGAGCAGCTCGCGCAGCTCCTGCGGCGGTACGACGGCGTCCACCAGTCCCTGGCCGGCGAGGGTCTCGGCCCGCTGGACGTCCGGCGGCAGTTCCACGCCGCGCAGCTCCTCGTACACGCGCGGGCCGAGGAAGCCGAGCCGGGCGCCGGGCTCGGCGAGGACCAGTTGTCCGAGCGTGCCCCAGGAGGCGAAGACCCCGCCCATGGTGGGGTTGCGCAGGTAGGTGAGGTAGGGGAGGCCGGCGGCGCGGTGCGCCTGGACGGCGGCGGTGATCCGCAGCATGCAGAGGAAGGCCGCCGAGCCCTCCTGCATCCGCGTCCCGCCGGAGACCGGCAGGGCGAGCAGCGGCAGCCGCTCGGCGGTGGCGCGCTCGACGGCGCGGGTGATCCGCTCGGCGGTGGCGACGCCGATCGAGCCGCCGAGGAAGCCGAACTCGGAGGCGATGAGGGCGACCGGCCGGCCGTCGATCGAGCCGACGCCGGTGAGGACGGCCTCGTCCAGGCCGGTGCGCTCGCGGGCGCGGTCGAGGGAGGCGCGGTAGCCGGGGTCGGGCCGGTCGACGGCCGGTGGCTCGTCCCAGCCGCGGAAGCCGCCCGGATCGACCAGCAGGCCGATCAGCTGGTGGGCCGTCAGTGCCGTGCCCGAGCCCGTACCCATGCCCACCCCGTCAGAGTCGTTCCGGCGATCGTTCCGGTGATTGCTCCGGCGATCGTTCCGGCGGTCGTCCCGGCCCCGCCGTGATCCGTCCGGCTAGGCGGCACTCTATGCGGCACGGTCCGGTCGGGACAGCTCCGACATGAGTTCGATGGCGGTCGACCCTTGCGCTGGACGGGCGGTTCGTGGGCGTTTCGCGGACGGCTCCGGGAGAGGGGCGCGGGGCTCGGCGTACGGCTCAAGTCCTCGTAGGTAAAGGGTAGTTACTCGCTGGTTAATAGTTTTTCTGAGGGCTTCCGGAGCTGACGGTGTCTCGTCAGACTGGTGGACATGACTCGCACTCTACGCGCGTGGAAGACCCGCGCCGCCGCCGTCACCGCCGTCGCCCTGATGACCCTCGCCCCGGTCGCCGTCGCCACCGAGGCGCACGCCGACGTGAGCGGCTCGGTCTGCCTCTCCGCCCTCCCGTCGCAGGCCACCGACACCCTCAACCTGATCGCCTCCGGCGGACCGTTCCCCTACTCCCAGGACGGGGTGGTCTTCCAGAACCGGGAGGGCGTCCTGCCCAGCGAGTCCTACGGCTACTACCACGAGTACACCGTCATCACCCCGGGCTCCCCGACCCGCGGCGCCCGCCGGATCGTGACCGGGCAGGCCAGCCAGGAGGACTACTACACCGGCGACCACTACGCCACGTTCTCGCTGATCGACCAGACCTGCTGACCGTCCGCTGATCACCCCGGGGCCGTCCCCGGACGCTCCGACACGACGGTGGCCTCGGCTGGCTTCCCCGCCGAGGTCACCGCCGTGCGGCCGTAACCGTAGCCGTAGTCGCTACGGCCGCCCCCGGGCTCAGAGCTCGGACGGCCCCCAGGCGCCCACCGCCAGCTCGTCCCCCACCCGCAGCGTGCCGGGCCGCAGCACCGCGAACTTGCTGCCGAACGCCACCCCGCCCGCCGCCGCCCGGCGGTACCGGGCCAGCGTGCGCAGCGGCTCCGGGCCCGTCTTGGTGCCGTGGGACTGGTCCACCATCGTCACCGCGCAGCGGATCGCGAGCTTGGCGTAGCCCAGTTCGGCCCCGCCCACCTCGATCCGGCGGGCCAGATCCTCGGTGTGCGGTTCGGACCAGCCGTCCACCACCACGTTCGGGCGGAACCGGTCCATCGGCAGCGGCGGAGTGCCGGAGAGCTCGTTGAAGTACTCCAGCGAGGAGTGCGACACCAGGTGCACGGCGCAGCTGTCCGCGTAGCCCGAGGTGCCCGGGACCAGCCCGTCGGTCACCCGGTCGTGCTCCGGCGGCACCCGGACCAGCCGGCTGCGCGCGCCGAGCACCCCGGAGAGCCAGTCGGCGGCCTCCTCGCCCTGGTCGATGCCGAAGAACGGCGCACCGAACAGCCGCACCTCGCGGCGCGGGCCCCCGGTGTCTACCGGAACCGACACCGGCTCCGTCCCCGGGGCGGCCAGGGTCAGCGAACGGCCGTCCTCCGCCACCGTCGGGCGGACGGTGGCCAGCACCGGGTCCCGGCGCTGGGAGCGGAACACGCCCTCCTCGTCCACCACCATGAACGCCCGGTCGTGGGCCAGCCCGGCCCGGGTGAGCTCCGCCTGCGCGGCCGCCACCCCCGCGCAGCCCTTCACCGGGTAGTACCGCAGTTCCGTCACCGTGGCCATCGTCCTGCTCCCCCTTCGCGCCGGCGTGCCGTGCTACGCCCGCGTACCGTCCATCTCGCGAACCCCACAGGGTAGTTGAGCGGGTCGACGGGGGCGGAGGCGGGACGGGGTGGATCCGCCCGCCGCTTGCTAGGGTCGGGGGCATGGCACCACCGAGCAGCGCGAACCCCCCGGGGCGGCTCCGGCGTGACGCGCAGCGCAACCGCGACCTCCTGCTCGCCGCCGCCCGCGACATGTTCTCCCGGCACGGCCTGGACGTGCCGCTGGACCAGATCGCCAAGGAGGCGGGCGTCGGCAACGCCACCCTCTACCGGCACTTCCCGACCCGCGAGGCGCTGATCGGCGAGGTGTTCGCGGACGCCGGGGGCGGCCTGGCCGCCGCGGGCGAGGAGGCGCTCGCCGACGCGGACGCCTGGAGCGGCCTCGAACGGTACTTCGGGCGGATCTTCGAACTGGTCGCCGCCGACCGGGGCATCAACGACCTGGTCACCCAGGCCATCCCGACCATCCCCGGGATGATCGAGATCAGCCGCGGGCACGCCACCACCGTCGGCGCCCTGATCGCCCGCGCCCAGGAGCAGGGCACCATGCGCCGCGACGTCGTCACCATGGACCTGCTCTTCCTGCTCGGCCCGCTCTGCCGCGCCCTGCCGGCCGCCACCGAGCTGCGCCCCGACCTCTGGCGCCGCTACCTCGCCCTGCTGCTCGACGGCTTCCGCGCCCAGGCCACCCACCCGCTGCCGGTCCCACCGATCGGGGAGGAGCACCTGGACCGGATGTTCGCGGACCTCTGGGAGGCGGAGCAGCCGGAGCCCTCCTGACTCTGAGCCCGCCTGAGCCGGAGCCCTCCAGAGTCTGAGCCCGCCGCAAGCCTGAGCCCGCCGCAAGCCCGAGCCTGCTTCCGCCCGTGCCGCATCAGGGACGCGTACGGAAGGACGGGCCCCGCGTCAGAGCCGCGTCAACGGCCCGTGGCCGTACGGGCGCGGGCCGCTTTGCTGGGGTGGAATCGGCGCGGTCCGGTCCGGCCCGGTGCGAGGGCACCCGGGCGCGCGGGCGGACGGAGAGGCAGGGCGGGCCATGACGGACAGTGGTGCGGACGGAGGCCGGATCGTGGTCGGCATCAGTGGCTCGTTGGGCAGCCTCGCCGCGCTGCACCGCGCGGTGGCCGAGGCCCGTCGCTCGGACGTCGAGGTGCTCGCGGTGCTCTGCTGGACCCCGCCCGGCGACGAACTCGGCTACCGCCGCACCCCGTGCCCGCCGGTGATCGAGGCCGGCCGCGACGCCGCCGTGGCCCGGCTGCGGCAGGCCCTCGACGAGGCCTTCGCCGGACGCCACGCGGGCGTCCGGCTGCGCTGCCAGGCCGTCCGCGGCGACACCGGCCACACGCTGGTGCGGTGCGCGGACCGGCCCGGTGACCTGCTCGTCCTCGGCGCCGGACGGGAGCGCGGCCGCCTCGCCCGACTGGTGCACCCCTCGGTCACCGCCTACTGCGTCCGGCACGCCGCCTGCCCGGTCCTGGCCGTCCCGCGTCCGCCGCTGCAGCGCGAGCTGGAGGCCCTGGAGCGCGGTGGCGGGCTGCGGGAGCCGGCGGCGGGGAACTGAGGTCAGGCCGACCCGGCCGCCTCGGCGAGGACGGCGGCGGTCCGCCGGCCGGCGGCCAGGGTGTCGGCATCGGTGGCCGGAAGGCAGCGGCCGGCCTCGGGGCGGTAGGCGGTCATCACCACGCCGGCGTGGTCGGTGGGCAGTTCGAGGGTCCGTACCGCCGACATCTGCTTTGTAAGAGCAGCGCTCAACCGCCGGGTGTGCTCGATGTCCACGATCCCGTCCGCCGTGCCGTGGACCAGCCAGAGCGGGACGGGGGACGGGCCGGCGGCCAGGTGGTTGAGCGGGGCCTCGCCGGTGGTGACGGCCGTGGTCGAGTAGTGCGAGGCGATGCCGACGGCGGCGACGGGCCGTAGCTCGGCGGGGGTGTCCGGGTGGGTGGCCACGGCTATCGCCTCGCGGCCGCCCATCGACCAGCCGGCCAGCACGAAGCGGGCCGGGTCCCCGCCGTGCTCGGCGGCGATCCGGCGGGCCTGGGCCAGCGAGGCGAGCAGTTCGGCGCCGCCGCGGTCCGGCTGCTCGGAGCTCCAGTCCGGGACGAGCACCAGCAGCCCCAGCCCGGCGGCCTCCCGGGCCAGCGGCCGCAGCACGTCACGCTCGTTCGGGCCGTTGCCGTGCCAGAGCAGCACGACGGGAGCCGGTCCGGCGGTGCCGGCGGCCGGGAGGTGGACGTCCATCAGCCGCCCTTCCGCGTACGGAGCGGCAGTCGGGGCGGCAGGCGGACCGGCCTCGGGTCGAGCGCTCGTCATGCGGGGTTCCCCTCCGGTTCGGTGGATGATCACGGAGCTGGTACTGTACTTCTCGTCGCGAGGGAGGGATTCCTCGTCAGGCGTCAGTGGTGCTACCAGAGCACGTCCTACTTTCAGTAGGAAGAGTCCGTGCGACCCGGGCCTGGCGCTCCAGAGTCGGACAGGGTCCGGTGCCGTTCGTTCGGCGCCGGGCCCTGTTCGCGTTTCCGGGAACAGGGTGACCGCCGGACGACCGTTCAGGACGGGGCGTTCTCGGGGCGAGGCGTTCTCGGGACGGGGCGTTCTCAGGACGGCTGGCGGTCGGAGCCCAGCTCGCGGGAGATCCGTAGGCCGACCTGGGCGACCACCGGGCCGAGGGCGCGGACCCGGGCGGCGGTCATCCGTGAGGTGAGGCCGGAGACGGACAGGGCGGCGGTCACCTCGCCGGTGTGGTCGAAGATCGGGGCGGCGACGCAGCGGACCTCGGGCTCGTTCTCGCGGTCGTCGATCGAGTAGCCGCGGGCGCGGATGCGGGCGAGGTCGGCGCGGAGCCGGGGCTCGTCGGCGATGGTCCAGGCGGTCACCGGGCGCAGTCCGGCCGCGACCACCTCGGCGACGGCCTCCTCGGGCAGCCAGGCGAGGATCGCCTTTCCGGTGGCGGTGCAGTAGGCGGGGGCCCGGCTGCCGACCCGGGAGGCCATCCGGACGTTGGTCTCGTCCTCGACCTTGTCCAGGTAGACGATCCCGGGGGCCTGCCAGACGGTCAGGTGGACGGTCTCGCCCGCCTCGCGCTGGAGCCGCCGCAGGTGTTCAGCGGCGACGCTGCGCAGGTCGAGGGTGGTCAGGTAGGCCTGGCCGAGCCGCAGGGAGCCGTGGCCGAGCCGGAACCAGCCGGTCTCGCGGTCCCGGTCGAGGAGGTGCTCGTCCAGCAGGGGGCCGGCCAGTCGCAGCACGGTGCTCTTGTTCAGGCCGAGCCCGTCGGCGAGCTGGGCGAGCGGCACGCCGCGCCCGTCGCCGTGGTCGCGGACGTAGCCGAGGACGGCGAGCGCGCGGCGCAGCGAGGAGGACTGGTTGCGTTCGGTCGCGGGTTTCTTGGGCGCCGTCTCCGTCATGGGTCCGTTCCCTGTGTCGTTCTGCCGGTGTTCCCCCGCAGGTCGGCGGCGGTTGTCAGAACGTACCCGGTCGTGACGGGATCGCCTCATCTTCGATACAACGTTGTGCAGTGCAAAACTTTCCCCAACTCCCTCTTGTTGGCGCCGATCGCCCCCGCCTAACGTCCCTGCCATCGAGCAGGCGACGTCGCCCCACCCGAGCGCTGCGCCCTGCCGTACCCCCACCACTTCACCCACCATCGGCCCCGGTCAGGGCCTGCTTCGACGTGCCCGTCCCCGCGGCGGACGTCTCGGCGGCAGCTGTCGGGAGGGGAGGTCTCCACCATGCGACTCATCGGACGGACCGCCGCAGCCGTCGTGCTCGCCGCCGGCTGCCTGGCCGCCACCGCCTGTGCCCCCGGCACCGCCTCGCCGGCGAGCGACAAGGCCGCCGACGACCGGACCGGCACGCTGCAGGTCTGGCTGTACAACGAGGCGGGCAACGCGGCCAAGGAGGCCGTGATCGCCAAGGCCGTGACCGACTTCCAGGCCTCCCACCAGGGCGTCACCGTCAACGTCAGCTACATCGACACCGACGCCTCGGCCCGCGCGGCCAAGATGAAGGGCGCGTTCAACGACCCGAACAGCGCCCCCGACCTGGTCGAGTTCGGCAACACCGACCTGCCCGGCTACGTCGCCGCCGGCGGCCTCGCCGACATCACCACCGAGCTGGACACGTGGCAGGACAAGGGCGACCTCGACCCGGCGATCGCCAAGACCGCCGTGGTGGACGGCAAGACCTACGGCCTGCCCTGGTGGGTCGGCGTGCGCGCGCTGTACTACCGCACCGACCTGTTCACCGAGGCCGGCCTCACCCCGCCGACCTCGTACGCCGAACTGGTCGCCGCCAACCAGAAGATCCACGCCGCCCACCCGGACACCTTCGGCATCGCCGTCGGCGGCAAGTACACCTTCGCCGCGCTGCCCTTCGTCTGGGACGCGGGCGGCGACATCGCCACCAAGGACGGCGCCGCGTTCAAGGCGGCGATCAACTCGCCCGCCTCGCAGGCCGGGATCAAGCGCTACACCGACCTCTTCGGCGCGGACGGCTGCCCCGCCCAGCAGTGCGCGGACCTGACCGGCGGCAAGACCGTCGACCTGTTCGCGGCCGGCAAGTCGGCGATGGCGGTGCTGCTCAACTCCAACCGCGGCAAGGTGGACGCGGGCGCGGTCAAGGGCAAGTACGGCGTGGTGCCGCTGCCCGGCGAGAAGCCCGGCTCGATCGCCCCGGCCTTCGCCGGCGGCAACAACCTGGGCGTGATGAAGGCGGCCAAGCACCGCACGCTGGCCGTCGAGTTCGCCGAACTGCTGGCGAGCCCCGCGTACCAGGAGCAGATGTACGACGCGATGGGCAACCTGCCGACGCTCAAGTCCGTCAGCGGCAAGGTCGCGGCGAAGGACGCGTTCCTGAAGCCCTTCACCGACACCATCGCGGCCGGCACCAGGTTCGTCCCGCTCGACCAGGCGTGGGCGCAGATCGACGCCCAGGCGGTGATCCCGACGATGCTCCAGCAGGTCGTCACCGGCAAGGCGGACGTGGCCAAGGCCTCGGGCGACGCGGCCGCGCAGGTCTCCTCGGCCTTCGCCGCGCACTGACGGCCGACCGCCGGCGGCGGGGGCGCGCCACGACCGTCGCCGCCGGCATGTGAGTCACCGCCACCGCCGCCGGCACCGGCGTCGAGTCGGCGCGCCCGCCGCCGGCACCGAGCCACCGGCGCCGCACCGCCGGCCCCCGGCCGCGTACGGACGGCCCCCCTCCCGGTTCGTCTCAGAGAGCAGGTCCCGCACGTGTCCGTATCCACCTCGACCGCCCCGGCGCCGCCTTCCCCGCAGAGGCGCCGTGGGGGAAGGGCGCCGGCCGCACCCCCGGGCGGCCGGCGCCGGCGGCCCCCGCTGCTGCTGCTCCTGCCGGCCGCGGTCATCCTGATCCCCCTGGTCGCCTACCCGATCTACCAGCTCGGCCTGCTGTCCGTACTGGACTTCGGGCAGGCCCAGGCCTCGGGCGGCGCCCCGACCTCCTTCGTCGGCTTCGGCAACTACTCGAAGATCCTCGAGGACGAGCAGTTCTGGACGGTGCTGTTCCAGACCATCGGCTTCGCGGCGTTCTGCGTGGTCGCCACCCTGGCCGTCGGCGCCACCCTCGCGGTGCTGCTCACCAAGGTCGGCCGGTGGCCCCGGCTGGTGCTGACCACCGCGGCGATGGCCGCCTGGGCGGCGCCGGCGATGACCGGTTCGACGGTGTGGAGCTTCCTGTTCGACACCAACCTCGGCCTGGTCAACCACACCCTGGAGGGGCTCGGACTCTCCGGCTTCCACGAGTTCAACTGGTTCTACGACAAGTGGACGGCGTTCCTGATCGTCGGCGCCGTGGTGGTGTGGCACTCCTACCCGTTCGTGATGGTCACCCTCTACGCGGGCATCCGGGCCATCCCGGAGGAGATCATGGAGGCGGCCGCGCTGGACGGCGCCAACACCTGGACCACCTTCCGCCGGATCACCGCACCGATGCTGCGCCCGATCCTGACCATCGTGGTGATCCAGTCGGTGATCTGGGACTTCAAGGTCTTCACCCAGATCTATGTGATGACCGAGGGCGGCGGCATCGCCGGCCAGAACCTCGTGCTCAACGTGTACGCGTACCAGAAGGCGTTCGCCTCCTCGCAGTACGGGCTGGGCGCGGCGATCGGCGTGATCATGCTGCTGATCCTGGTGATCCCGACGGTCCTGTACATCCGCACCCTGCGACGGACGGGGAACGAACTGTGAGCCCGGCGAACTCCCCGGCGAACTCCCCGGCCGTGAAGCCGGCCCGGAACACCGGCGGCCCCCAGGACGGGAGCGGCCCCCGGAACACCGGCGGCCCCCGGAACACCCGGGGCCGGAACACCCGCGGCCGGTGGCGGCTGGCCGCCAACAGCGGCGCGATCGTGCTGGCCGTGGTCACCGCCTTCCCGATCTTCTGGATGGTGCTCTCGGCCTTCAAGCCCAAGGGCGAGATCCAGTCGCTCGACCCCAGGCCGTGGACCGCCCACCCCACGCTGGAGAGCTTCCGTCAGGTGCTCAGCGTGGACGGCTTCGCCCGCTACTTCGGGAACAGCCTGGTGGTCGCGCTGTCGGTGGTGGTGCTGTCGGCGATCGTGGTCTTCCTGGCGGCGGTGGCCGTGACCAGGTTCCGGTTCAAGTTCCGCACCACCATCATGGTGATGTTCCTGATCGCCCAGATGATCCCGGTCGAGGCGCTGACCATCCCGCTGTTCTTCATGTTCCGCGACGCCGGACGGTTCGCCCCGGGCATCGGGCTGAACACCCTGGCCTCGCTGGTCCTGGTGCAGCTGGCGTTCTCGCTGCCGTTCGGGATCTGGATGATGCGCGGCTTCGTCGCGGCCGTCCCGGTCTCGATCGAGGAGGCGGCGCAGATCGACGGGGCCGGCCGGACCCGCATCCTGTGGCGGATCCTGCTGCCGCTGGTGGCGCCGGGCCTCGCCGCGACCAGCGTGTTCTCCTTCATCGCGGCGTGGAACGACTTCGTCTTCGCCAAGACCTTCATCATCAGCGCCACCCAGAACCAGACGCTGCCCTCGGCGCTGCTGGTCTTCTTCAAGCCGGACGAGAACGACTGGGGCGGCATCATGGCGGCGTCCACGCTGATGACCGTGCCGGTGCTGATCTTCTTCATCGCGGTGCAGCGCAAGCTGGTCTCCGGGCTGGCCGGTGCGGTGAAGGACTGATCGCCCGCGCGTGCGGAGCGGCCGGGAGTCCCGTCGTCGTGCGGGACTCCCTGTCGTACGTGAGGGTGGGCGCTCCGGGCGTGGGCGCCGACACCGGCTCAGGAGACGAAGCCGACGATGTCGGTGCCCTTCCGGCTCCGTGCGATCCGGAGCCAGCCGACGACCTCCGCGACGGCCTCGGCCACCTCGCGCTCCGGCACCGGGGCGCGGCCCTCGCGCCCGGCCCGGTCGAACCGGTCCAGCGCCTGCCCGCAGTCCCCGGCCGACCAGGTGCCGCAGGACGGCACCGCGCAGAAGGGCAGTCCGGTGGGAAGGCCGCCGCCGTACTGGAAGTCCGCGACCGAGACGGCGGTGATCCCGTACGCCTTCAGACCGTCGTCGACCACCTCCAGCCAGTTGCCCCGGAACGGGCCGAAGGAGTCGACCTCCAGGGGCTGTCCGACCAGCCAGCACAGCCGCCGGTACGCGTAGCCGTACTGGAAGGCGTGGTCCTCGTTCCCGGAGAAGGGCCCGCCGTGCACCACGGCGCGCAGCGCCTCCTGGGCGGTCGGGGCGCCCTGCGCGATCTCGTCGGCGAAGTGCTCGTCGGACCTGTCCAGGGACGGGCCGAAGTACGCGAGGGCCTCGTCGACCGCTCCGTCGTCGCCGCTGCCGACGCGGGCACGGAGCTCCGCGGGGTCGACCAGGTACGCGCGCAGGAAGGAACTCATATCAGCACGGTAGCGGGCGCAACGGACAGCCGGGTCGGCGGGTCCGGCCGCCCTCGGGCGGTGGGGTCGTACCGAATCTTCTTGCCGTAGAGGCAAGTTGACGGGACGGCAGCGGCCTCGCCGGCTCCCCGGGTGAAGGGCGGGAGCGTCGGCGGCCCGGGCTCAGGCCGCGGCCGCGGAGTCGCTGGCCGGGACGGCGACCAGCACGAACTCCGCGCCGGCGTCGTCCCGGACCAGCGCGGTGCGGCCGAACGGCCCCGGCGCCGGACCGGTGACGACGGCGCCGCCGAGGGCGCGCAGCCGGTCGGCCGCGCGGTCGGTGTCCTCGGTCGCGAAGTGGACCAGCCAGCGTGCGCCTCCCTCCGAACCGGCGCCCGGGCCGGAGGGGCTGGAGGGGTCGGAGGGGCCGATGCTGCACGCGGGCCGACCGGCGACCCGGGCGAGGGTGTGGCCCGCCCGCGGCCGGTCGTAGCTGTAGCCGACGACCCGGCGGTAGAAGGCCCGCGCGGCGTCGGGGTCGGGGGAGAGGTGCTCGTTCCAGGCGAACGCGCCGGGCTCGTCGACCAGGCCGGCGCCGTCGATGGTGCCGGCCCGCCAGAGCCCGAAGTGGGCACCGAGCGGGTCGACGGCGAGCGCGGCGCGGCCCTGCTCGGGCACCTCGTACGGTTCGCGGGCGAGGCGGCCGCCGGCGGCCCGGACGGCGGCGGCGGTGCGCAGCGGGTCGGGGCAGGCGAGGAAGGTGGTCCAGGCGGGCGGGTCGGTCGGCCGGGCCCGTTCGACGGCCGCGACCTGGGCGCCGTACCGGGTGGCCACCGCCTCGGCGGGGCCGGTCGGGACGAACTCCCAGTCGAACAGCGCGCCGTAGAAGGCCTGCGCCCGTGCGGTGTCCGGCGTGGTGAGCACGACCCAGCACGGGACCCCGGGGCGGTAGTTGCCCGGCTTCGGCATGCGGTCCTCCTGGCGGACCCGGTGTCCGGCGCCCGGCGTCCGGTGCCCGGAGCAACGGCCCCACCCGTCAGCCTCCGCGCCCGGCGGGTGCGCGGCAAGCGGGCGTCCCCGACGACGATGCCTAGGACACCCCGTGCGGCCGGAACTGGACGCTGATCCGCGGGCCCACCGGGCGGGCGGTCTTGGGGATCGCGTGTTCCCAGGTGCGCTGGCAGGAGCCGCCCATCACCACCAGGTCCCCGTGGCCGAGCGGGTGGCGGACGACGGTCGTGCCGCCGGACCGGGGCCGCAGCGCCAGGGTGCGCGGCTCGCCGACGGAGAGGATCGCCACCATGGTGTCCTCGCGGGCGCCGCGCCCGATCCGGTCGCCGTGCCAGGCCACGCTGTCCCGGCCGTCCCGGTAGTAGCAGAGTCCGAGGGTGCGGAACGGCTCGCCCAGCTCCCGGGCGTAGTGGTCGCTCAGGGCGGCCCGGGCCAGGCCGAGCACCGGGTGCGGCGGTTCGGCGTGCGCCGGGTAGGAGGCCAGCAGGCGCGGGACGTCGACCGTCCGCTCGTACATCTCGCGGCGTTCGGCGCGCCAGGGCACGGTGGCGGCCAGCTGTTCGAACAGCTCGTCGGCCCCGTGCAGCCAGCCCGGGAGCAGGTCGAGCCAGGCGCCGTCGCCGAGCGGCTGCCGTCGCAGGCCGTCGAGCGGGCCGAGGCGGACGCCGCCGCGGTCGGTGTCGTCGAACAGCGAGGGCTGGAGGTGGACGGTGCCGTGCATGGGGTCAGCGTACGCCCTTGTTCGAACAGGTGCTCGAATATTGCGCCCAGGGCATGGGTATACCGAGCGATGCACGGTGATATTCAGTTAATGCCTTCGATTTGCAGGCCAAATCGGGAGTGTGGCAACCTAATCGCAGACATTGAAGAGTTTTGACATCGGAAAGTGAAGGATCATGTCGGACGGCGCCCGCGTCATCGTCGGAGTCAGCGGTTCCCTGCACAGCCTGACCGCCCTGCACCGGGCGGCCGAGGAGGCCCGGGTCCGGCAGGCGGTGCTGGTGCCGGTGCTCGCCTGGACGCCGGTCGGCGGCGAGCGCAACTACCGGGCCCGGCCGTGCCCGCCGCTGCTGCGCGCCTGGCAGGAGCTCGCCGAGGCTCGGATGGCGAGCGCGCTGGAGCAGGCCTTCGGCGGTCTGCCGATCGGCGTGCCGGTGCGGCCGCTGGTCGTGCGCGGCGATGCCGCCACGGTGCTGACCGGGCTCGCCGACCGTCCGGGCGACCTGCTGGTGGTCAGCACCGGCGAGCAGGGCGGCCTGCGGGTCAGGCTGCGCGGGCTGACGCGCCGCTCGGTCACCCGGCAGTGCCTGGCCCGGGCCCGGTGCGGGGTGCTCGCCGTTCCGCCGTCCACGCTGCACGAGGACCTGCGCGCGCTGCACCGCGGCATCGACCTGCGGGAGCTCGCGGCGGCCTGACGATCCATCAACTCCGGTGCGTGGTGCGGCCATCGACCACCGTGCGGGTGGGGCGAAGGTCGCGCAGCGCGTCCACCGGGCAGTCCAGCGGATCGACCGGCCACACCGTGAGGTCGGCGAACGCCCCCGGCCGCAGGCTGCCGCGCACCGCGCTCTCGCCGGTCAGCCGGGCCGCGTTCACGGTGTGCAGGGCGACCGCCTCGGCCCGGCCGATCGCGTGCTCCGGGCCGACCACCCCGGCCGTGGTGCCCCGGGTGGTCATGCCCCAGACCGACACCATCGCGCCGTACGGGCCGACCGGGAAGTCCGAGCCCCCGGTGATCAGCGCGCCCTCGTCCAGCCACTCGCGCAGCGGGAAGAGCGCGGCGGTGCGCTCCTCGCCCCAGGCCCGCTGCTGGGTGAGCGCGCCGTCGTGCAGCAGCGGGTGCTGGACCGTCACCGGGATGCCGAGGGCGATCGCCCGGGCCCGCTGTCCGGGGCGGGCCAGGCCGCCGTGCTCGACCACCAGGGTGCCGGGCGGCAGGCCGGGGCGGCGCGCGGCCACCTGCTCGAAGACGTCCAGCAGCACCCGCAGCCCGCGGTCGCCCCAGGCGTGCACGCCGACCCGCCAGCCCCGCCCGACCACCCGGTCCACCGCCGCGAGCAGCTCGGCAGGCTCCCAGAGCAGCCGGCCGTGGTAGCACGGCTGCCCCCGGTAGGGCTCCTCCACGGCGCCCGCCTCGAAACCGCCGTCGATGCCGAACTTGACGCCCCACAGGCTCAGTCGGCCGTCGTCCCGGCCGGCGGAGCGCCAGGCGTCCATCCGCTCCAGCAGTGCGTCCACCTGCTCCGGCGTGCGGGCGGCGAAGCCGGAGACCAGCGCCCGGACCCGGACGGCCAGGGCGCCCTCGGCCCGCGCGGCGTCCAGCACCGCCAGGTCCTCGACCGGGACCAGGCAGTCGCGGACGGTGCCGATGCCGGTGGCGGCGAAGTCGGCGGAGGCGGCGCGCAGGCCCTCGATCCGCTCCGCGAGGGTGGGGCGCGGCAGCACCCGCTCGACCAGCTCGACCGCCCGGTCGACCAGTCGGCCGGTGAGCCGTCCGTGCCCGTCGCGCTCGATCACACCGCCGGGCGGCGTCTCGGTGGCCTCGGTGATCCCGGCCAGCCGCAGTGCGGCCGAGTTGAGCACCATGTTGTACGCGCCGCGGCGTACCAGCACCGGGTGGTCCGCGGTGGCCGCGTCCAACTCCCCGGTAGTGGGCATCCGTTGCTCGGCCAGCAGTACCTCCTGCCAGTTGACCGTGGTCTGGATCCACTCCCCGGCGGGGGTGCGGGCGGCGCGCTCGCGGATCAGGGCGAGGAACCCGGCGAGGTCGTGGGCCCGGTGGACGGGCACGCCGTGGACACTGTGCCCGGCCATGACCAGATGGGTGTGGGTGTCGTCGAAGGCGGGCAGCACCGTCGAGCCCGGGGCGTCCACCACCTCGGTGGCCGGGCCGACCAGGGCGTCCAGGCCGTCGGGCGCGGGGGACAGGGCGGTGATCCGGCCGCCGGTGACGGCGACCGCCCGGCGGGGCGGCTCGCCGGGCACCAGGGTGTGTACGGCGGCGGCCCGGATCAGCAGGTCGGCGGGGGCGGGGTCGGTCATTGCGGCTCCTGGATCGCCGGACACACCCGGGCGCGGGACAGCCCGGTGACCTTCTCGACGTACCGAAGACTGGGCTCGGCGAGCAGTCCGTGCAACTCGGTGAACACCGCGCGGGCCGGCACCGCGTTCCAGTCGGCGGGCAGCAGCTGCGCGGGCAGCCCCGGGTCCAGGTACGGCAGGCGGCGCCACTGGGTGAGCATCGGCACGTAGGCGCGGAACGCCTCGGCCGGGTCGACCGGCGACCGGTCGCGCCGCTCCTCGGCGGCCGGGTGCCAGGCGTCGGCGAAGGCCGCGTACTGCGCCTCGATCGCCGGGAGGTCCCACCAACTCGCCACCGCCGTCCGGAGATCGGCGAAGCCGGCGTACTCGGCGGAGAGGAACAGGTGGACGTAGGCGCTCAGCCCGAGCCGGTCCAGCAGCCGGCGGGCGTCCGGCAGCAGCCGGGCGGGCGCCAGCCAGACCCCGGGGGCGGCGTTGCCGAAGCCGAGCCAGCTCAGCCGGGAGCGCAGCTGGTGGCGGTGGGCGCGGGCGGACTCGGGCACCGAGAAGACCGCCACCACCCAGCCGTCGGCGAGCGCGGCGGGCTCCAGGCTGTGGAAGATCCGCCGGTCGCCCTCCTCGAAGACCGGCTCCACCGCCGGGGCGAGCCGGTAGCCGGTTCCGCCGCGGCGCTCCTGGAGCAGGGTGCCGGCCTTCTTCAGCCGGGACGTCGCCGAGCGGACGGCCGGGCCGTCGACGTCCAGCTCGGCCAGCAGGGCGATCAGGTCGGCGATGGATATCCAGCCGCCGAGGCGGCGGACGAACTCGCCGTAGACGGTGTTGATCAGGGAGCTCGGCCGGGGTGCGTTCTCGGACATTCGCGGGCCCTCCTCCCCGGCGACTGGTGGCGATCATAACGAGGGTGCGGGTCATCGGAAGGGTCTTGCCGATCTTTGCCGGATGCGCCGATCCGGCGGGAAGCGCACGGAACACCTGCTACGGGTGACGCCTCCTGCGCGTACCGCTACCGCCCGCTACGCGTAGGCGCCGGAGAGCAGGGTCCCGGCCCCGGGGGCGAAGGCGGGCAGGCCGAGGGCCCGCAGCAGCTGGTGGGTGGTGCAGACGGCGGCCGAGACCACCGGCTTGCCGAGCTGCTGCTCGGCCTCCTCGACGGCGGACAGCGAGGGCAGCTGCACGCAGGCCGAGAGCACCACGGCGTCCGCCCCGGCGTGGGCGAGCCCGCGGGCGATCGCGGGCAGCCGGGCCGGGTCGTGGGCGGCCACGTCGAGGTTGTCGGCGATCTCCAGGGCGGCGTGGTCGAGCACCTCGATGCCCTCCGCGGCGAGGTACTCGACCACCGTCCGGGCCAGCGGCCGCAGGTACGGGGTGACCATCGCGACCTTGGCGGCCCCGAGTTCGTGCAGCCCGGCGACCAGGGCGCCGGCGCTGGTGACCACGGGTGCGGGGGCGCCGTTCTGGATGGTGCGCAGGTGCAGCCGCCGCTCGGCCTCGCGGTGGTAGCCGTGGCCGGTGGCCATCACCGCGACCAGGCAGGCGTAGCCGAGCACGTCCACCCGGGCGTCCGAGAGCTCGGCGGCGCAGCGGTCGGACTCGGCGTCCATGGCGCGCAGTTGCTCGGGGGTGACCCTGGTCATCCGCATCCGGCTGGAGTGGAAGGTGAACCGCTCGGGGGCGACCGCCTCGCGGGCCCGCAACAGGGCGGGGACCTCGGTCTCCATGGTGACGTTGGAACTCGGGACGATCTGGCCGATCCGGTAGGTGGTCATCGGGCGGACGGTCCTTTCCGGTCGGGGCTGGTCAGCGGGCGTCGACCACGGGGTTGGCGAGCGTGCCGATCCGCTCGATGGTGGCCTCGACGAGGTCGCCGGGCTGGAGGAACCGCGGGGGCACCATCCCGGCGCCGACGCCGGAGGGGGAGCCGGTGGCGATCACGTCGCCCGGTTCCAGGGTGACGCCGGAGGAGATGTCGGCGATCAGCCGGGCGACGCCGAACAGCATGTGGCGGGTGTTGGAGTCCTGCCGCGGCTCGCCGTTGACCTTCAGCGAGAGGTCGAGCCGCTGCGGGTCGGGGATCTCGTCGGCGGTCACCACGACCGGGCCGAAGGGGGCGTAGCCGTCCTGGCCCTTGGAGAAGAACCACTGGCCGGAGCGGCGCTGGTCGCGGGCGCTGATGTCGTTGACGATGCTGTAGCCGAACACGTGCCGCAGCGCCTCCGCCTCGGCCACCCGGAAGGCGGGCGCGCCGATCACCACGGCGAGTTCGCACTCCCAGTCGAGCTGCTTGGTGAGGTCGGCGTTGTGCGGGATGGGCCCGCCCGGGCCGGTGACGGCGGTCGAGGGCTTGCCGAACAGCACCGGGCGGTCGGGGAGTTCGCGGTCGGTGTCCAGGGTGCGGTGCGACTCGGCCACGTGCTCCACGTAGTTGAGGCCGACGCCGACGATCTTGCCGGGGCGCAGCGGCGCGCACAGCGAGACCGCGGCGAGCGGCCTGGTGGCCGGGGAGCCGGCGAGCAGCTCGCGGACGACGGCCAGGGCCGGTTCCCCGGCACGGATCAACCCGAGGAGGTCGGGCGGGAGTCGAACACCGGCGGCGGAGGCCAGGGCGGTCAGGTCGGCGACCCGGTCGCCGTCGAGCCGGGCGCCGAGGCGCGGGGCGGCTGCGGCTTCGGCGGTGGCAGCGGGGTCGGCGATTCGGAAGGTCAACAGGTGCATGGCGGTGGGGCTCCTGGTCAGGCGGTGGTGGTGGGCTGCTGCCCGTCCGGGTGGGCCTCTTCGCGGTGGAGGCCGAGCGCGTGCATCACCGGGAAGTCGTTGAAGGAGAACAGGCAGGCGTCCTCGCCCTGGTCGAGGTTCGCGTGCTCGTGCCAGGCCCAGGACGGGACGACGAAGACGTCCCCCCGCTGCCACTCGAAGCGGTGGCCGGCGATCACCGAGACGCCCCGCCCCTTGGCCGCGGTGTACACCACCGAGCCGGTGTGCCGGTGGGCGCGGGTGGCCTGGCCCGGTCGCAGCAGTTGCAGGTGGGCGGACATGGTCGGCATCACCGGGCCGCCGGTGACGGGGTTGGTGTACTCCATGACCACGCCGTCGAAGGGCGATCCCTCGGTGGCGCGGGCGAGTCGGCAGAGCGCGTGGTAGCTGGGCTCCCAGGGCCAGCCGAACAGCGGCGAGTAGGGGCGGGTCCACTTCTCGACGCCGTACGGCAGCAGGTTGCCGCCGTAGCTGAGCAGCGAGGAGTTGGTGACCGGCCCGGGCCGCTGGTACAGCTCCGGGTGGACCTCGTAGAAGTTGGCGTCGAGGGTGTTGACCAGCGGGATGTCCAGGCCGTCCTGCCAGATCACCGGGGCGTCGTCGGCCTCGTTGCCGTGCTCGTGCCAGGTGTTGTTCGGGGTGATCGCGAAGTCGCGCGGGCCGACCTTGAGCTTCTGCCCGTCCACGACGGTCCAGGCGCCGGTGCCCTCGTGGACGAAGCGCAGTGCGGAGGCCTGGTGGCGGTGCGCCGTCATCGCCTCGCCGGGGCCCATGATCTGCAGCCCGGTGTACAACAGGCCTACGGCGGCGCTCAGTTCGCGGCGGCCGGGGTTCACCAGCATCACCACCCGGCGCCCGGCGTCGTCGGCCTTCACCAGCGGCAGGGCCTTGTGCACCAGCGGGCGGAGGTCGGCGTAGCGCCAGAGCACGGGGACGGACCTCGGCTGCGGGTACCAGGGCTCGATCTCGTTGGCGACCGTCCACAGGGCGCCGGCCTGGTACTTGGCCAACTCCTCGTAGTAGGCGAGCAGTTCCGGGCTCTCGGTGACCCTGGCCCGGCCGATCCGGTCGTCGTCGTGACTGTCGTAACGGTCCTGGTCGTCGTGACCGTCGTGGCCGGGGGTGCGTTCGGGGCTGGTCATGCCTCCTCCTCGGGGAACACCAGCGGCCGCAGCGGGCGGTTGTCCACATGCAGCCGGAAGACGTCGAAGCGGTTGTAGTGGCCGACGATGTCGTGCATCTGCCGGGGCTGGACGCAGCGGCCGAGGTCGATCTCGGCGTAGACGATGCCCTCCTCGTCCACCAGCGGTTCGGTGACGGCACGGCCGTCCGGGCCGAAGATCCCGGACAGGGCGCTGTGCGGGCGGGCGAGCTGCTTGCGGAGCCGCGGGTCGTCCCCGGCGATCAGGTCCACGATCTCGGGGGAGACGGTGGAGCAGGAGACGACCGAGAACACCTTGCCCTCGAAGCAGTGCGCGGCGGTGCGCAGGGCGATGGAGTCCGCCATGTCGTAGTCTTCGGGGCCCACCGGCAGCGCGATGTAGCAGGCGGCGTGGACGAGTTCGCCCTGGGCCAGCAGCGTGAAGCGGGCCAGCGGGTTGGTGTTCTCGCCGCAGGCCAGCGCGCCGAGCGGGCCGACGGCGGTGGGGTGCACCGTGAGGGTGCTGCCGTCGCCCTGCCCCCAGGTCAGCTTCTCGGCCCAGGTCGGCACCAGCTTGCGGTGCACGCCGAGCAGTTCGCCGTCCGCGCCGATGATCAGCAGGGTGTTGTACAGCGGTCCGAGGCCGGGCCGGCCGCGTTCGTTGACCCCGATCACCAGCACCACGCCGGCCTGCCGGGCGGCGGCCCGCAGGGTGTCGACGTACGGGCCGGGGACGTCCACGGCGGCCCGGTACAGCCGGTCGTACCAGGGCGAGCCCTGCACCGGGTTCATCGTCCAGTTCCAGTACGGGTAGCCGGGCACGAAGACCTCGGGGAAGACCACCAGTTCGGCGCCGTGCCCGGCCGCCTCGTGGATCAGCGCGACGGCCTTGTCGACGGTGGCGGCCGGGTCCAGGTAGACCGGGGCGGCCTGGACGGCGGCGGCGGTGAAGCGGGGCAGGTCGGGCATGGTTCCTCGTCCCTCCTCGGGGGCTGCGGTGGGGAACGCGACGGCTTCTCGAGGGGCTCGGGCGCCGCTCACGGAAGGTCCGGTGACCAGCGGCGGTGGACGGGCGGGGGCGGCTCGCGCAGCAGGTGCAGGCGCGGGGCGACCCGGTCGGCGTTCGGCCCGGGCGGCTTTCGGCTGCCGGCCCGCCAGGGTTCGGGCCAGCGGGCGCCCGGCCCGGCGTGGTTCCGCTCGGCGGCGGCGTGCAGCGTCCAGAGCGGGTCGTACAGGTGGGCGCGGCCGACCGCGACCAGGTCGGCCCGCCCGGCCAGCAGGACGGAGTCCGCGTCGTCGAACCCGGAGATGGCGCCGACCGCGATGGTCGGCAGGCCGGTGGCGGTGCGGACCAGTTCGGCGAACGGCGTCTGGTAGCCGCGCCCGTACGGTGGCCGCTGGTGCGCCACCACCTCGCCGGTGGAGACGTCCAGCGCGTCCGCCCCGGCCCCGGCGAGCGCGCGGCCGATCGCCACGGCCTCCTCTTCGGTGGTGCCGCCGGGCGCCCAGTCGCTCGCCGAGATCCGCACCAGCAGCGGCCGCCCGGCCGGCCAGACGGCGCGCACCGCCGTCAGCACCTCCAGTGGCAGCCGCAGCCGGTGGGCGAGCGGACCGCCGTAGCGGTCGGTGCGGCGGTTGGTGAGCGGGGAGAGGAAGGAGGAGAGCAGGTGGCCGTGGCCGAACTGGAGCTCCAGCACGTCGAAGCCGGCCCGGGCGGCCCGCTCGGCGGCGGCCGCGAAGTCCGCGGTGACGGCGGTCAGTTGGATGTCGTTCGCCTCGTGCGGCACCGGGCTGCCGGTGTCCCAGGGGAGGGCCGAGGGGGCGATCAGCGGCCAGCCCTCGGCGAGCGGGCGCCCGACGCCGTCCGGTCCGGGGAGGGCGGTCGCGCCCCGGCGGCCGGCGTGGGTGAGCTGGATGCCGAGCGGGGTGTCGCTCACCGCCCGTACGGTGTCGACGAGTCGGCGCCAGGCGGCCTCCTGGTGGTCGGCCCACAGGCCCGGGCAGCGGTCGGTGGCCCGGCCCTCGGGGCTGACCGCGGTCATCCCGGCGATCACCAGCCCCGCGCCGCCGAGCGCGTGGCCGGTCAGTTGGGCGCGGTCGAAGCCGCTGGGCAGCGCGTCGGGGGAGGTGAAGGTGGCGAGCGGGGGCACCACGACGCGGTTGCGCAGTTCCAGCGCGCCCAGTTTCAGCGGCCGGAACATCGGCGGCACCCCGGGCGAGCCGCCGAAGGCGGTGTCCACGGCGTCCACGAAGGCGGGGTCGCGGGCCCGCAGGTTGCCGTAGGTGACCCGCCGGCTGCGGGTGAGCAGGTTGAAGGCGAACCGGTCGATCCCCTGCCCGGTGCGCCGCCCGATGGTCTCGAACCATTCCAGGCTGGCCTGCGCGGCGCGCTGGGTGGACTCCACCACCGGGCGCCGCTCGGCCTCGTATCCGGCCAACGCCGCGTCCAGGGTGGGTTGTTCGCTCAGTGCGGCGGCCAGGGCGAGGGCGTCCTCCAGGGCGAGCTTGGTGCCGGAGCCGATCGAGAAGTGCGCGGAGTGCGCGGCGTCGCCGAGCAGGACCACGTTGCGGTGGCGCCAGCTCGCGTTCCGGACCGTGGTGAAGCGGATCCAGCGGGAGGCGTTGGGGATCAGCCGGTGGCCGTCCAGGTGCCCGGCGAGCAGCTCGGCGCAGCGCCGCACGCTCGCCAGGTCGCTCTCGCCGCGCGCCGACTCCCGTGCGGCCAGGGCCTCGAAGCCGGCGCGGCGCCAGGCGTCCGCGGCCGCCTCGACGATGAAGGTCGAGCGGGTGGCGCTGTACGGGTAGGCGTGCACCTGGAGGACGCCGAAGTCGTACCGCTCGACGATGAAGGTGAAGGCCTCGAAGACCTTGTCGGTGGCGAGCCACATGTAGCGGCAGTGGCGTTCGTCCAGGTCGGGGCGGAAGCTCTCGGGGTGGGCGGCCCGGGTGCCGGAGCGGATGCCGTCGGCGGCCACCACCAGGTCGTACTCGGCGGCCAGCCGGTCGACGGGCGGGGCCGGGGTGCGGTAGCGGACGTCCACCGCCAGCTCGGCGCAGCGCTGTCGGAGGACGGCGCGCAGCCGGTTGCGGTCCAGGGCGGCGAAGCCGTGGCCGCCGCTGGTGCGGACCTCGCCCGCGTAGCGGATGTCGATGTCGCTCCAGCGGGCGAACTCGGCGCTGATCGCGGCGAAGACGAGCGGGTCGGCCCGGGCGATGCCGTCCAGGGTCTCGTCGGAGAAGACCACGCCGAAGCCGAACTCGTCGTCCCGGCCGTCCCGTTCGAAGACGGTGATGTCCCGGTCGGGTGCCAGCTGCTTGGCCAGGGCGGCGAAGTAGAGCCCGCCGGGGCCGGCGCCGATCACCGCGATCCGGCGCACTGCCCGCGGAGCCGCGTCCGGTCGGCCCGCGCGGTCCGGTGCCGTGCTCATGCGAGCACCTCGGGCCGCTGCGGCCCCGCCTCGGCCAGCGTGCGGCGGACCTGCGCGGGCCACGGCTGGGAGCCCCCGTCCTGCGGCGCGGCGTGCACCACCGACATCCGCCCGCTCGCGGCCAGTCCGTGCGGGCCGTGCACCTCGAAGGCGTAGTGCAGGGAGGAGCCGCCGACCCGGACGACCCGCAGTTCGGTGCGGACGAGGTCGCCGAACCAGAGCCGTTCGCGGTAGTCGGCCTCGAAGTGCACCCGGGGTATCCGCCCGAACAGCTCGGCGAGCCCGAGCCGGCGCAGCAGGGCCGCCTCCGCCGCCTCGGCCCAGCGCTGCACGGCGGAGAAGTGGTAGTGCCCGGCGGCGTCGGTGTCGGACCACTCCACCCGGCGCTCGACGGTGACGCTGGCCGGGGTCAGCGCGGCCCGTCGGCGCAGCTCGGCGCGGTGCAGCTTGCCGGTCGCGGTGCGCGGCAGCTCGGGCACGAACTCGACCGCCCGCGGGTACTTGTAGGGCGCGATGGCGCGCTTGACGTGCTCCTGGAGCGCGCGGGCCGTCTCCGGGCCGGCCGGTACGCCCGCGCGCAGCACCACGTACGCCCTGACCACCGCGCCGCGCCGCTCGTCCGGCGCGCCGACCACCGCGCAGTCGGCCACGTCGGGGTGGGCGGCGAGCGCTTGTTCCACCTCGGGCCCGGCGATGTTGTAGCCGGAGGAGACGATCATGTCGTCGTTGCGGGCCCGGAACCAGAAGTAGCCGTCGCGGTCCCGGACGTAGGTGTCGCCGGTGAGGTTCCAGCCGCCGCGGACGTAGTCCAGCTGGCGCTCGTCGTCCAGGTAGCGGCAGCCGGTCGGGCCCTTGACGGCGAGCATCCCGGGCTCACCGTCCGGCACCGGGCGGCCCTGCCCGTCCAGGACCGCGGCCCGGAAGCCGGGGACGGGCCGGCCGGTGGAGCCGGGGCGGATGTCCTGGCCGGCGGCCGAGACGAACACGTGCAGCAGCTCGGTGGCGCCGATGCCGTCGATCAGCCGCTGTCCGGTGGCCGTGTGGAAGGCCTGCCAGACGGCGGCGGGCAGCGGCTCGCCCGCCGAGACGCAGTGCCGCACCCCGGCCAGCCGGTCGGCCAGCCCGGCGGCCAGGATCGCCCGGTAGGCGGTCGGCGCGGTGAACAGCACGCTCACCCGGTGCCGGCGGACGTGTTCGGCGAGCTGCTCGGGGGTGGCCTGCTCCAGCAGCAGGCCGGCGGCGCCCGCCCGCAGCGGGAAGACCAGCAGGCCGCCGAGGCCGAAGGTGAAGCCGAGCGGCGGGGTGCCGGTGAAGAGGTCCTCGGGGGTGGGGTGGAGCAGGTGGCGGGAGAAGGTGTCGGCGATGGCGAGCACGTCGCGGTGGAAGTGCAGGGTGGCCTTGGGGCGGCCGGTGGTGCCGGAGGTGAAGGCGATCAGCGCGACGTCGTCGGCGGCGGTCGGGACGGCGGGGAAGCCGGCGGGCTTGGCGGCGCAGCGGGCGGTGAGGTCCTCGGGGCCGGGGCCACCGTAGGGCAGGACCCGCAGCCCGGGAGTCCGGGCCCGGTCCAGCTCGTCCAGGAAGCGGTGGTCGCACAGGGCGAGGGCGGGCCGGGCGATGCCGGTGAGCTCGGTCAGCTCGGCGGCGCGCAGCAGTGGCATGGTGGTGACGGCCACCCCGCCGGCCTTCAGGACGCCGAGCCAACAGGCGGCCAGCCAGGGGGTGTTGGGGCCGCGCAGCAGGACCCGGTTGCCGGGGACGAGGCCGAGGTCCTCGGTCAGCAGGCGGGCGATCCGGTCTGCGTGGCCGCGCAGTTCGCCGTAGGTCCAGCTCCCGGTGGGGGTGAGCAGGCAGCGGCGGTCCGGGCCGAGGCGTTCGATGGCGTCGTCGAGTAGGGCGGCGGCGCAGTTCAGGCGGTCGGGGTAGGCCAACTCCGGGAGTTCGAAGAGGAGTTCGGGCCACTGCTCGAAGGGCGGGAGGTGGTCTCGACAGAACGTGTCCACGTGCGCCGAGGGTGAGAGCTCCATGGGCGGGCACCTCGTTGTGCGAGCGGGGAGTGAGGCCCAGTATGGCGCTTCGGTGACGCCAGTCAAGAGAGCGATACACGCATTCGGGCGACGGCCCTGGTGGCGCTCCCCGGCGCCTCCGGTGCTCCCTGGCTCCTGGTCCCCGTTGTCGTCCGGCTCCCCGCTCGGGTCCGCGGTCCGGGACGGGCGGCAACCGGCCGTCCCGGACCGCCTCGACGGGACCGGACCGTCAGCTGCTCGCGCCGTCCGCGGCGGCACCGGGCGTGCGGCCCTCCTGCGCCTGCCGGGCACGCTCGGCGACCAGCTCGGCGAGGCCGGTGAACGCGGGCCCGGTGAGCTGGTCGCCCGACCCCTCCTCGCGCACGACGAGCAGCACGCTGCCGACCCTGGCCAGTGCCACCGCCGACGAGGAGCCCTGGACGCGGACGGCGCTCTGGTCGCCGATCCGCGGGACGGCCGCCGCCGGGTCGGTGCCGGCGGTCCGGTCGAGCGTGTGGTCGAAGGCGCGGGCGGCGGCCTCGGGGGAGGCGAAGGAGGCCACGCCGAACTCCACGGTCTGCGCCGAGGCCGAACCGAAGGTCACGGTGGCGGAGGCGAGTTGAAGGTCGCAGGAGTCCGGGAGCAGGCACGGCAGCCCGCCGCCCCGGGCGGTCCCCGCCGTCGGCTCCCGCCGCACCTGCCAGCCGCCCGGCAGCGCCCGCGCGTCGGGCAGCACCGCCCGGACCAGCGCCGGGTCGCCCAGCGGCGGTGCGGCGTGCGCCAGTCCGGGCCCGCCCGGCTTCAGCAGCGGACGCGAGCCCAGGTGGATGCCGATCGCGACCAGCGCGGCGATCAGCACCAGGGCGAGCGCCACCACGATGCCGGTGCCGCTCCGCCGGGCGGCGAGCGTCCGGGCGCGGGCGGCCCCCGGGTCGAGCCGCAGCTGGACGGTGGCCGGGTTCGTCGTCGGCGGCGTGGACGGTGGTCCGACCCGCAGTTGCACGGTGCCGGGCTCGCTCCGCAGCTGGACGGTCGGCGGGTCGGCCGGTTTCCCGAGCCCGGTGGTGGCGAGGTACCGCGCGAACGCCGGGTCCGCGGCCAGCAGGTGGTCGACGGCGGCGGTCAGCAGCGCCCGTGCCCGCGCGTCCCCCGGGCTCGCCTCCGCCGCCGTCAGCGCCCGGGCCCCCTCCGGCACCGTCCGCAACCGCGCCCGGACGACCTCCGCCACCGCCCGGTGCGGCCCGTCGCCCAGCAGCGCCGCCACCGCATCCGGTGCCAAGCCCCGGCCGTCCCCCATGGCAACTCCCCTTGCCGCACGAGTGGTTGCCCCCACGATCCCGGACCGGGGCCCGGTTCGTACCCATGCCGAACCGAACGGAGACGCGACTGAGACGCGATCCGGACGTAGCCGGGCGCGGCCCGTCGGCCGACCCGCGCCGTGGACGGGGGTGAGCGGGGGTGTCAGCGCAGGTCGAAGACCAGGCGGGCGGAGACCTTGCCGCTCAGGACCTCGTCGAAGCAGGCGTTCACGTCCTCCAGCCGGCGGGTCTCGCGGATCACCCGGGTGCGGCCGAGGGCGTGCAGGCGGAAGACCTCGGCGAGGTCCTCGCGGGTGCCGACGATCGAGCCGATCACCTTGGTGCCGTTCAGCACCGTCTCGAAGACCGGGAGTTCGAGCCTGCCCTCGGCCGGGAGGGCGACCAGGACGAGGGTGCCGCCGCGGCGCAGGGCGCCGTAGGCCGCCTGGAAGGAGGCGTTGCTGACGGCGAGGGCGATCGAGGCGTGGGCGCCGCCCAGGGCCTGGACCTCGGCCGCGACGTCCTGGGTGCGGGCGTCCAGGACGTGGTCGGCGCCGAGCTCGCGGGCGAGGGCGAGCTTGTCGTCGGTGACGTCGACGGCGATGGTCTCGGCGCCGAAGATCCGGGCGTACTGGAGGGCCAGGTGGCCGAGTCCGCCGATGCCGGAGACCAGCACCCGGGTGCCGGGCCGGGCGTCCGAGACCTTGAGCGCCTTGTAGGTGGTGACGCCCGCGCAGGACAGCGGGGCGGCGTCCAGCGGGTCGATGCCGTCCGGGACGGGGCCGACGTAGTCGCCGTGCGCGAGCGCGTACTCGGCGTAGGCGCCGTCCACCGAGTAGCCGCTGTTGTGCTGCTGGAGGCAGAGCGTCTCCCAGCCGGAGACGCAGTGGTCGCAGCGCCCGCAGGCGTCCGCGAGCCAGGGGATGGCGACCCGTTCGCCCACCCGGACGTGCCGGACCTGGTCGCCGGCCGCCTCGACGATGCCGACGCCCTCGTGCCCGGGGACGAACGGCGGGCTGGGCTTGACCGGCCAGTCGCCGTGGGCGGCGTGGATGTCGGTGTGGCAGAGGCCGGAGGCCTCGATCCGGACCCGGACCTGGTGCGCGGCGGGCTTCGGTAGGGGGCGGTCCTCGACGGCCAGCGGTGCGGTGAAGTCGTGGACGACGGCGGCCTTCATGCGCTTCTCCCTCGGGCGTACGGACGGGTGCTGCCGGCGGCCGCGCGCGCGGGCGCAGCCGCCACCAGCTTCACCCGATGGGGTGATCTTCGCCGTCCGGACTAGGCCAAAAGAGTGGGCAGTCGTCCAGGTATCCCCGCAGGTCAGCGCACCGGCATCGACATGTAGACGGCGCGTCGCCCGTAGGACGCGGGGACCGCCACCTCCCGGTGCGCGCGGTAGCCGAGCAGCCGCAGCAGGATGTCCGCCCCGCGCACCGCGACCATCGAGATCCGCTCGAAGCCCAGCTCCTCCGCCCGCTCCCGGAAGTGCCGGATGAACCCCAGCGCGACCTCCCGGCCGCGCAGGTCCTCGGCGATCACCAGGTCGTGCACGTGCAGGTTGCCCGACTCGTGCACCGCGTCCTCCGCCCGGGCGAGGTCCGGGCAGCGCAGCGGCGGGTACGGCAGGCTCAGCAGGTAGCCGCGGACCGTGCCGCCCTGCTCCAGCACGAAGCAGGTCTCCGGCGAGCCGAGGGCGCGGGACTGCAGCGCCTCCCGGCCCTCCGACAGGCCGTCGGCCGCGTAGGCGTCGTACTCCAGCGCGACCACGGCGTCCCAGTCGCCGTCGGCCAGGAGCCGGATCCGGAGGTCCTCGCCCACTAGGCCGGAACCTCCGAGGCGCCGAGCCCCTCGGCGCGGGAGGCGGCCACCAGTGCCGCCCAGGCCTCCACCAGCACCGCCCAGCGCTCGGCGTCCGCCCGCGCCTCGTCCAGCAGCTGCTGCCGCCGCTCGGCCACCACGTCCGCGAGCTCGGCGTACTTGCCGCCCAGCTTGCGGTAGGAGCGGTCCAGGACGTCCAGGCAGTGCTCGTTCCCGGCCCGGTCCCAGTCGACGCTGCCGCGCACCAGGTCGATGAGCGGCTCGACCTTCAGCCCGTGCCGCTCGTCCAGCAGCCCGCGGCCGAGGTCGATCATCCCGCCGTAGACCGGGTACAGGTACAGCATCGAGAGCAGGAACTTGACGAACCGCAGCTGGTAGTTGACGAAGCCGGAGCCGGTGCGGCGCTCGGGCGTGTAGTAGTTGACGATGTGGCGGTTGTGGACGACGCCGGGCAGCCGGGAGTGGACCATGGCGTGCAGCAGGGCGTAGTCGCTGCCGATCGTCTCGATCGAGGGCAGCAGCGGCAGCACCTCGTAGGCCCGGTGGTCCAGGGCGATGTTGCACATGTAGACGTCCCAGATGTCGGGCACGCCGAGGACGGACTCGTCGGTGGTGAACGGCTCGGAGCCGGCGCCCTTGAAGGAGACGTCCACCATCGCGTCCTGCTCCTCCTCCGACCACACCGGCGGGGTCCACAGGCGCACCACCTCGCGGTAGACGGCCGGGTCCAGCTCGTGGATCTCGCTGATGTCCACGTTGAGTTCGCCGATGAAGGAGCCGCTGACCAGCATCACCGGCTTGTCCGCGTCGGCCGGGTCGAGCTCGGAGCGGGACACGACGGCCGCCGCCTCGCCGGCCGGCCGGCCGATCGAGAGCAGCTCGTGGTGGATCGGGAAGACCTTCCGGCCGTCGACGACCTGGAAGTCGGCGTCGTCGTTGCGCAGGTGCGCCGAGGTGCAGCCCAGGGCGGCCGCGCCGAGGAAGAGCCGGTTGACGCAGGAGCCGTACGCGACGGCCGGCGGCAGCATCATGTCGAGCAGCAGTTCGGGGTCGGCGGCGCCGGAGCGCTCGGCCACCCGGCGCAGGAACTCCCGCTGCCGCGCCTCGCCGAGATGGTGGACGACCACGCCGGGGGTGGGCTCCAGCGCGGCCACGGCGCCCGCGTTCTCCGCGAAGGCGACGGCGTCGGTGGTGTCGAGGACGAGCAGGTGCACCTCGACCCCGAAGGTCGCGACGGCGTAGGCCGCCTCCTCGGCGAGTTCCGCGATGGTGTCGGGGCAGGACCGCATGGTGGGCAGGGCGAGGCAGACTCTTTGCATGGTGCGGGTTTCTCCATCGGATCGTCAGATTCGGTGCAGTGATTGCCAGTTGAGCGCACAGGGGGACCCCGGACGGCGGCTCGGGCCGGTCTGCCGGACCACCGTGGACTAGACCACTTGTGAAGTCAACGATTGACAGCGGCGCCCCGACGGGGTGGAATGCGCCCCCTTCCGTGCGACCGGCCGTCCCCGCACGGGCGGCCGAATCGCACGCGAGGACGAAGAGCCCTCGCTGAGTCGAACGGCCGGACGGGTACGGGGGGTTCATTGCCGGGGTTTTGCGCCGTCGGGGTCAATCCGTGAGCCCTGCCTGCCGATACCGGAGGTGATGCCCTCACGCCGTTCGGAGGAGCCCACGATGCCCGAACTGTGGCTGCCCGGTGCCGAGATCCACGACCTCGGCGACCACGCGCCGACCGATCAGCAGTACCCGCCGAAGGCCATCGCCCACATCACCTGGGACCGCAACGCGACCGCCGCCGCGCCGCAGGACTGGTGCTCCTACGAGGACCTGGTCGGCTACTTCACCGGCAGCGGCGCCGGCGACGCGCCGCACCTGGTCTGGGACCCGTTCAGCGGCCGCACGGCGCAGCTGTTCCCGGCCGACTCCCGCTCGAAGAGCCTGCTCAGCCCCAGCCAGAGCCCCACCCGCACCAACCGGGCCGGGCGGGTGGTGATCCAGATCGAGGCGGTGTTCTTCCCCTACTGCCGCTACCAGGGCGCCGTCTACCCGCGCCTGGTCGACACCCCGTGCGCGGGCTGGGACCGGATCCACGCCTGGATCTCCTCCTGGGGCGTGCCCGACATCTGGCCGATGGGCCGGCCGACCGACTTCTCCGGCCACCGCGACGAGCGGACCTGGGAGGCCCTCGGCGGCTGGTACGCGCACGCCCACGTGCCGTACAACGACCACACCGACCCCGGCTCCTGGCCCGACCTCACGACCGGGCCCGGCTCCCCGGGCATCCCGCCCCAGCAGCAGCCGGTGCCCCCGGTCACGACCGCCCGCTACCAGGTCAGCATCAACGGCCTGCCGTACGGCTACGGCGCCCAGGGCTACCAGGTGACGGTGGTCGGGCGGGCGCTGGTCGCGCACGGCTTCGGCGACCACTACCGCTCCGGCCCCGGCCCGAACTGGACGGACGCGGACACCGAGAACTACGCGGACTACCAGGGGAGTCTGGGCTACGCCGGGCAGGCGGCGGACGGCGTCCCGGGGGAGAGCTCGCTGCGCCGGCTGCTCGGCTACCTGCCCGGGCAGCGGACGGTCTCGGTGTCCCACGTGGTCGCGGCCGCCGGGACCGACCCGGGGGCAGCCCAGGGGCACCTGACGTACGGGTCCGAGGTGGCCATCGTGGAGCAGGCGCTCGCGGACGAGGGGCTGCTCGACCAGCGGTGGGTGGACGGCTCGTTCGGCACCCGGACGGTCTCCGCGTACGCGGCCTGGCAGCGGCGCTGCGGGTACCAGGCGGGGGCGGCGGACGGGATCCCCGGCCAGGCCTCGCTGCAGCAGCTGGGCGCGGCGCAGGGGTTCGCGGTGACCGACTGAGGCCGGCTCCGGGGGAGCTGCGGCCGCTGTCTCCGGCCCCTCCTTCCCGCTGCTCCTCGGGGAGGAGCGCTCCGGCTGTCGCCCGGTGCGTGTACTCGCCGGGGAGTAGGCGAGGTTACTTCCACCGTCAGATGCCCGATGAGGATCGGACGGGAGAGCCTGGGGCCGTCCTCGTGGCCCCGACTCGAAGGAGGTACCCCGTGCGCTCGCCCACCGGCGCCGTCACGGCGTCCGAACCGGCGTCCGGTGTCAGGCGGCGGTCCGCGGGCCGCCGCCTGACACCGGCGGCGCGCAAACGCCTGGTCGTCCTGCACATCACCGCCTCGGTGAGCTGGCTGGCGCTGATGCTCTGCCTGCTCACCCTGGCGGTGACAGCGCTGACGGCCGTGGGCGCCGGCGACGCCGACCGGCTGCGCACCGCCTACCGGGCGATGGGCCTGCTCGGCGACGTGCTGATCCTGCCGCTGAGCCTGCTGACCTTCCTGAGCGGGGTGGCGCTCGGGCTCGGCACCTCCTGGGGGCTGTTCCGGTACTACTGGGTGAGTACCAAGTTCTGGCTGACGCTGGGGGCGATGGCGGCCTCCGTCTTCGCGCTCAGTGACCGGCTGCACGACGCGGTGCGGATGGTGGACGCGCACCCGACCGGCCCGATCACGGCGGCGGACCTCGGCTTCGTCCGGTACAACACGGTGATCGTCCCGGCGGTGGCGCTGTCGCTCTACCTGTTCACCGTGGTCCTGTCGGTGTACAAGCCCTGGGGCCGCCGGAAGACCAAGGCCGGTGCCGCGGACGCGGACGCCCGCCGGGGCCGAATACCCGGGGCGGGCGCCTGACCGGCCGGCCGACGGCCGCCGGCCCCGGCCCGGGGCCGCCCGGGGAATGCCCGCGCGGAAGGAGGGCGTTGTCCACCGACGTGACCAGCGTTGCGCCCACGACCAGGATCTCCGTGCTCGACCGCTCCCGGACCAGACAGGGTGAGGAGCCGGCCCGGGCACTGCGGGACACGGTGGCCTTCGCCCGCGAGGCGGAGCGGCTCGGCTACCACCGGTTCTGGGTCTCCGAGCACCACGGCGTGCCGGGGGTGGCCGGGTCGGCGCCCACCGTGCTCGCGGCGGCCGTGGCGGCGGCCACCTCCCGGATCCGGGTCGGCACCGGCGGGGTGATGCTGCCCAACCATCAGCCGCTGGTGGTGGCCGAGCAGTTCGGGGTGCTGGCCGCGCTGTTCCCGGGGCGGATCGACATGGGGCTCGGGCGCTCGGTGGGCTTCACCGACGGCGTCCGGCGGGCGCTCGGGCGCGAGAAGGGCGCAGCGGACGAGTTCGGTGCCCAGCTGGCCGAACTGCTCGGCTACTTCGACAGCTCGCAGCAGGCGCACCGCGGGGTCCACGCCCGGCCGGCCGAGGGCCTGCACGTCCCGGCCTTCGTCCTGGCCACCGGCGCGGGCGCCGACCTGGCCGCCGACGCCGGGCTGCCGCTGGTGATCGCCGCCCCGCACGGGGAGGACCGGATGCTCGCGGCGATCGACCGCTACCGCGACCGGTTCCGCCCCTCGGCGCACGCCGCCGAGCCGTACGTGGTGGTCTCGGGCACGGTGGCGGTCGCCGAGACGGCCGAGCGGGCGCGTGAGCTGCTCGTCCCGGAGGCCTGGTCCGGCGCGTACTCCCGTACCCATGGCGAGTTCCCGCCCCTGGCCCCGGCGGCGGAGATCCTCGCCCGGGAGATGACCGTCCGGGAGCGGGCCGCGTACGAGCAGTCGCTCAAGGGGCACATCGCGGGCACCCCGGAGCAGGCCGCCGCCGAGCTGCTGGCGCTGGTGGAGCGCAGCGGGGCGGACGAGTTCCTGGTCACCACCAGTACCTACGACCGCGCCGCGCTGCTGGACTCCTACCGGCTCCTCGCCGAGGCCGTCGGCCGGGCCTGAGCGGGCCGGGCCTGAGCGGGCCCGGAGGAGGCGGAGCCGTCACCGGTCCGGGCCGGGCCTCGCCGGCTGCCCGGCGCTCGCTGCCCGGCGCTGCCGCTCAGCCCGCGTCGACCTCGGTCGTTCCGAGCCGCGCGTACACCTCCGGCCGTCGGGCCCGCAGCCGCAGCGCGATCCCGACGCCGGTCAGGAACACCACCGGCACGATCGCGACCAGCGGCCAGTTGACCTCCGGGCCGGCGCCGGTGAACAGGTCGAGCCGCCACACCACCAGCGCGGTGGCCCCGCACAGCAGCACGGTGGCGGCCAGCGGCGCCACGACCGTACGGAACGCCCCGGCGCTCGCGGCGGCCGCCCGGTTGCGGCGGAAGAAGGCGAACACGGCCAGACCGGCCAGCGCCTGGAGCACCAGGATGCCGACCACCCCGGGGGAGTTCGCCCAGAGGAAGAACTGGTTGTACGGGTCCGCCCCGATCAGCGCGGCCACCACGACGGCCACCGCCGCCACCACCGACTGCACGATGCCGCCGATCCACGGCGAACCGTGCCGCGGGTGGACCCGGCCCAGCACGGCCGGGGCTGCCTGCTCGGTGGCCAGCGCGTAGCCGTACCGGGTGATGGTGTTGTGGAAGGCGAGCAGCGCCGCGAGCAGGCTGGTGACGATCAGCACCCGCTGCACGTCCGTCGCCCAGCCGCCGACGTAGTCGGTCATCGCGGTGAAGAACATCCCGGCCGGGTCGGCGGTGGCGGTCGCGACGGCCCCGGTGTCGCCGAAGGCCTGCACGATCATCCAGGTGACGAAGGTGTAGAAGAGGCCGAGGAAGACGATCGCGGCGTAGGTCGCGCGCGGCACGGTCCGCTGCGGCTGCCGGGCCTCCTCACGGTAGATCGCGGTCGCCTCGAAGCCGATGAAGGCGGCGAAGGAGAGGCCGAGCACCCCGCCCATCCCGCCGGAGAACACGTGCTCCGGGGCGAACGAGGACAGGCTCAGCCCGTGCGCCCCGCCCTTGACCAGCACCGCCACCGCGAGCACCAGCAGGATGCCGGTCTCGGCGATCAGCAGCGCCCCGAGCACCTTGGCCCCGAGGTCTATCGAGCGGAAGCCGAGGAACCAGACCACCGCGACCCCGAGCAGCGCCCAGACCGGCCAGGGCAGGTCCAGCCCGAGCAGGTCCTCGGCCGTGGTGTGGGCGAAGAACCCGAAGGCGCCGAACATGCCGATCTGGATCGCGTTGTACGAGAGCACCGCGAGCAGTGCCGCGCCCAGCCCGGCCGCCCGGCCGAGGCCGCGGGTGACGTAGGCGTAGAAGGCGCCGGCGTTGCGGATGTGCGCGGTCATGGTGGTGAAGCCGACCGCGAAGAGCGCCAGCACCACGCCGGTGGCCAGGTAGGCGACCGGCGCGCCGATGCCGCCGAAGGAGATGGCGAACGGCGCCACGCCGGCCATCACGGTCAGCGGCGCGGCGGCGGCCACGACGAAGAAGACGATGTCGCCGGTGCCGAGCACCCCGCGCTCCAGCCCGCCGGGGGTGCCGGGGGAGGTGGGGGCGGAAGGGGCGCCGGGGTCGAGGGGACGGAGTGCGGCGGGGGAGGCCGCGTCGGAGGGCAGGGTCATGGGGGAGCTCTCCTGGGGTCGTGGGTACGAGGGTAGGGCGGTCGGCGGCGCGGACGCGTCGGCCGCCGACCGGGGAACGAGGCACGGACGCCGTGGGGGACGGCCGGAACCGGTCGGGACATCCGTCCGGGCGGGGCGGCGGGGCGGCCAGGACGTCTCAGCGCGTCGAGCCACAGCCGGACAAGCCGGACAAGTCGGACCAGCCGCAGCCGGACAAGCCAGACAAGCCGGACCAGCCGCAGCCGGACAGCCGGCCGGGGCGCGCCTCAGCGCGTCGAGCGGTCGCCGCCGGGCGGCCCACCGTGGGTGCGCCGTCCGCCGAGCCAGGTGCCGGCCACCTCGATCGAGGCCAGCTCACCGGCCGGCACCGCGTACGGATCGGTGGCCAGGTGCACCAGGTCGGCCCGCAGGCCCGGCCGCAGTACGCCCCACTCGGCCTCCTCGAAGGCCTGGTGCGCCACGCCCGCCGAGTACGCCGCCAGCGCCTCGGTGAGCCCGATCCGCTCCTCGGGCAGCCAGCCGCCGTCCGGCAGCCCGTCCGGCGTCTGCCGGGTGACGGCGGTGGCCAGCCCGGCGAGCGGCTCGTAGCGGGTGACCGGCCAGTCGCTGCCGAAGGAGACCCGGGCGCCGCCGCGTAGCAGGGCGGCGATCTGGTATTGCCGGGAGCCGCGGTCCGGGCCGATCCGGGGCAGGGTGAGCTCGGTCATCAGCGGGTCGGTCTGCGCCCACAGCGGTTCGAAGTTAGCGATCACCCCGAGTTCGGCGAACCGCGGCAGGTCGTCCGGGTGGACCAGCTGGACGTGCGCGATCACCGGCCGGCGGGCGCGCTGCCCGTTGCGGCGGGCGGCGGCCTCGACGGCGTCCAGCGCGATCCGTACGCCGTGGTCGCCGATCGCGTGGATGTGCGGCTGGAAGCCCAGCGCGTCCACGGCGGTGACGGCCTCCGCCAGCTCGGCGCCGGTCCAGTTGGCGACGCCGTGGGAGTGCGGGCAGTCGCTGTACGGCTCCAGCAGCGCGGCCGTCCCGGACTCGATGACGCCGTCGGCGAAGAACTTGACCGCCCGCGCGCTGAGCCGCCCGCGCCCGGCGGCCTCGACCCGGTCGCGGTCGGCGGCCAGGCGGGGGAGCCGCTCGCGCCAGCCGTCCGGTTCGAGCAGCAGGGCGAGTCCGGCCCGGACCGGCAGGTCCTGCTCGGCGACGGCCGCCAGCCAGGTGTCCACCTGCGCGGGTTCGACCCAGGCGTCCTGGAGCCAGGTGAGTCCGGCGGCGGCGAGCGCGGCGGTGGTCTCCCGCAGCGCGGCGACCTGTTCGGCCAGTGGCCGCGGCGGGACGAGCGCGAGGACGGGGTTGAGCGCACCGAACTCGCGCAGGGTGCCGAGCGGGCTGCCGTCCGGCCGTCGGACGATCTCGCCGCCGACCGGCTGGGGCGTGTCCGGCCCGTACCCGGCCCGGCGCAGAGCCTCGCTGTTGGCCCAGCCGGTGTGGTGGTCCATGGTGCGCAGCAGTACCGGCCGGTCGGGTACGGCGGCGTCGAGCAGCCGGGCGTCGAACAGCCCGCCCTCGGCCAGTGACGGATCCACGGCGTCGCCGGTGATCCACTCGGCCTCGGGGTGGCGCCGCGCCCAGTCGCGGACGGCCGCCACGACCTGCGCCACGCTGGTGCAGTCGCGGACGGGCACGCCGCGCAGGCCGATGGCGCCGAGCAGCGGGTGGACGTGGCCGTCGCCGAAGGAGGGCAGCAGGGCGCCGCCGTCGAGGTCGACGGTCTCGGTGCCTTCGTCGCGCAGGGCGAGGGCGGCGTCGCCGAGGGCGGCGATCCGCCCCGCGCTGACGGCGAGGGCGTGGGTGCGGGGGAGGGCGGGGTCTCCGGTGTGGATCCGGCCGCCGGTGAAGATCGTTTCGGCACGCATACGGGGGTGTGCGTCCTCTCCGGGGCAGGGCGGGCCGACGGGTGCGCGGCCTGCCTAACCGAATGGGGTTCGGTTACCGTAGGCGCGGCACCGGCGGGTGCGGAAGGGTTTTACTGAAAGCCGTTCAATAACGCTTGGATAACGACGATCTTGGTCTGTCGGGGGCCGACGGGCCGCCCGGCGGCCCCGAAGGTGAGGAACCGGGCATGCCCAGGCCGCGCACACCCCTGCTGGACCGGCAGCGCATCGTGGACACCGCGCTCCGGCTGGTCGACGAGGCGGGGGACCTCACCATCCCCGCGCTGGCCGGTGCGCTCAAGGTCAGCCCCTCCGCGCTCTACCACCACGTGGCCGGCCGGGCCGAGATCGTCGCCCTGATGCGCGCCGAGCTGGTGCGCACGATCGGCGAGCAGTCGATGTGGGACCAGCCCTGGGACGCCGCGCTGCGCACCTGGGCGCACGCCTACCGGGACGCCTTCGCCGAACACCCCGGCATCGTCCGGCTGCTCGCCACCGCGCCGCTTGCCGAATCGTTCATGCACGAGCTGTACGAGCGGGCCGTCGCCACCCTGGAGGACGCGGGCTTCGCCGCGCAGGACGTGATGGGCCTGATCACCGCCCTGGAGAGCTTCATCCTGGGCTCGGCGCTGGACCTGGTCGCCCCGGACGTCATGGTCGACGCCGTCGACCGCGCCGCGACCCCGAGGCTGGCCGACGCCCTGGACGCCGTCCCCGTCGGGCGCGAGCGCGCGGACCGGGCCTTCGAACTCGGGCTCACCGCCCTGATCGGGGGCTACCGGGCGCTGCTGGGCTGACCGGCACCGGCGGGCCCGGCAGCGCCCGGCGGCTCCCCGGTCGCGATTTCTGACCAGGCGTGATGGCCTGCTAGTGTTCTTCCCGTCGAGAGGAAGTGATCTTCCGGGAAACGAATCTCGAACAGGCGTCAGCGGTGCTACCAGAGCACGCCCTACTTTCAGTAGGGAGAGTCCGTGCGATCCGGGCCTGGCGCTCCCATCGAAGGGGCTCGTTCCGTCCAACGGAACGGGCCCCTTCGGCGTGTTCGCGCTCCATGAGCTCGTCCTCTTATCGCACTTTCGATGACGAAACCCTCCGGCACGGCCCGGTATCGGCCAAGGTCCCGTGCCAGGCGGCCGGTGAACGGCGCTCCAACCGCCCTGGCCCACCAGTGGCGTCACCTCCCATCCCGGTCTGATGCATCGTCAATTCTCGGCCGGAACTGGCCGTTGCCGGTGTGAATATGCCATCGGAATGTTCGTCCGATGGAATCCGGCAGTAGCCTTCCGTGTCGAACTAGCCACTGCTGGTGGTGAACCGGTCGGCGCCGCGCTGCGTCCGGCCGCCCAGACCCCGCGAAGGAGCCGGTGTGCCCGGTATCGACGAATGCCTCTCCGGAGCGATGGCGATCCCCGGGGCCCGCGCCGCGAGCCTGGTCGACTGGAGCAGCGGGCTCGCCCTCGGCAGCCTCGGGGACAGCCCGACCGGAGAGCACGAAACCTCCGCCGCCGAGGCAACCGACCTGGTGCGGGCGGCCGTTGAGAGCCAGACCTTCACCGTGACGGAGGACCGGCGGGCCCCGCTGGAGGACATCATCGTCACCGCCGGCCGCAGCTACCACCTGATCCGCTTCATCGACACCGTCTTCGACAACAGGCTCGTGCTGCACCTCTGGCTGGACCGCGCGGAGGGCAACCTCGCCGCCGCCCGCTTCCGCCTCCAGGCGCTCACCGACGAACTGGTGCTGGGGTGAGCGCGTGACCGCCGCGACCGGCACCGCGCCGCCGCCCTGGGCGGGGGCCGCCACCCCGAGGACCCCGGGCGAGGCGCTCGCCCTGCTCGCCGACCGTCGCGCCACCGGCGCCCTGCACGGACCGCTCGGCAGCCTCCACCTGGTCGACGGGCGGGTGGCCGCCGCCCAGTCCTCCCGGGCCCCCGGCCTGGCCGACCTGCTCATCGGCTGCGGCCGGATCACCCCCGAGGGCTGGGCGGAGCTGCTCCGGATCCACGGACCTCGGTCGAGGGTCGGCGAGGAGCTCGTCGAACGGCGGCTGCTCACCCGGGGAGAGCTCGAACTCGGCCACCTGGGAACGCTGTTCGACGCCTCGTTCTTCGTCCTCGCCGACCCGGGCGGCGGAGTCTGGCGGTTCGAGGCCGACGCCAGGCACTGGCTCGGACCGGTCGCGGACGTCGACCCGGCCCGGATCCGTCGCGAGGTCGCACGCCGTCGGCAGCTGCTCGACGGGATCTGGCCGTGGGGGCAGCTCGACACCGCGCCCGTCCGCCCGGTCGAGCACGTCCGCCGAGCCTCCCACCGCCCGTCCGGTCGCCGGCGCCGCGAACTGCTGGACCACGCCGACGGCCGCAGGACCCCGGCCGACCTGGCCCGGCTGCTCGGCCGCTCCGGTTTCGGCGTGACGGCCGACGTCCGACGGCTCGCCGCCGCCGGGCTGCTGGACGCGCCGAGTCCGGCCGACGTGCCGCGCCCGCCCGACGTGCCGACGGTGGCCCAGGTGCCGGAGGTGTCGCCAACGGCCGTACCGGCACCCGAAGTTCCCCCACCGGTCACGAGCGGACCGGCCGGAGGGCTGCACCGCAGGATCCCCGGCGCCAGCCTCCGGGGTGCCGGACTCCCCGGAGCCCCGGTCACGGCCGACCCCGCCGCAGCCCGTACCGGCACCCCCGCCGGCGGCACCCCCGCCGGGACCGACACCGGGACCGACGCCGGGACCGACGCCCCCACGCGATCAGAACGCCCGCCCACCACGGCAGCGGCCCACCCGCTGACCGTTCCCGACCCGGACATCGCGCTGCTGACCCGGGTCCGAGACCTTCTGGAGGCCCGACTTTGACCCATTCCCCGCCCGCGACCCCGTCGTTCCGGCCATGAGGCGGGCACTCAAGCAGCGTGTCGGAAGGAGACAACTGATCGCCTTGGAGACCGAGTTGCTCGCCGAACTGCGCGCCGTCAAACACCGCGTCCCGCACCTCGCGGGTGGTCTGGTCGCCAGCGTGGACGGCCTGTTGATCGCGCACGACACCCACGGCACCGAGCCCTCGGGTCTGGCCGCGATGACGGCGGCCTCGCTCTCGCTGGCCCAGCGGCTCGCCGACACCACCGGCCAGGGCGAGTTCCGCGAGTCGCTGGTGCGCGGCGAGAACGGCTACGTCGCCACCTACGCGGCCGGCGGCAGCTGCGTGCTGACGCTGCTGGCGCACCCCGACGTCAACGTCGGCCGGCTGCACCTGGAGGCCCGCCGCAGCGCGCAGCGCATCGCGGAGCTGCTCAACGACGCCCTCGTGCCCAAGGACCCGCGCGACGCGGGCTGACCGCGCCACCAGACCACCGCACCGCCTGAAACCGCACCGCCTGAAACCGCACCGCCCGAAACCGAACCACCCACCAAAGAACGGGAGTTACCCAGATGACCGACGCAGCCGGCGCGCTCAAGCACGCCATGACCAGCATCGAGGGCGCCATCGGCGCGGCCCTGGTGGACTACAACAGCGGCATGGCGCTGGCCACCCTCGACGGCCCCGGCGGCCTGGACCTCAACGTCGCCGCCGCCGGCAACACCGACGTGGTCCGCGCCAAGATGCGCACCATGGACATGCTCGGCCTCCAGGACGGGATCGAGGACATACTGATCACCCTGACCAGCCAGTACCACCTGATCCGCCCGCTCACCGGCCGTACCGGCAAGGGCCTGTTCCTCTACCTCGCGCTGGACAAGGCGCGCGCCAACCTCGCGATGGCCCGCCACCAGCTGGGCCGGATCGAGGCCGAGCTGGAGGTCTGACGCGGCGCCCCGAAGCGCCGCGCCGGCCCACCGCGCCCGACGTGCGAGGAAGCGGACGAGGCCCCGGCGGCGGCTCATGCCCCGCCGGGCTCCGTCCACCCGGCCTCACCCCTGCGGCAGGTCCGGCCCGACGCTCCGCCCGCGCACCAGCTCGACCGGTCCGCCCGACCGTTCCCGGGCGGCCAGTGCGGCGGCCGTACGGTCCCAGGACGGGCCGGTCAGCAGCGTCCGCGCCTCGGCCGGGTCGCAGAGCCGCCACTCGACCAGCTCGTCCTCCGGCAGCACGAGGGAGTCGAGCATCCGCTCCGTCACCGTGCCCCCGTCGAACACGTACACCAGGACGGCGGTGTCCCGGCCGGTCGCCGGGTCCGCCTCCGGGTCGGCCGCCGCACCCGGCTGCCAGTCCAGCGCCAGCAGTGGCCCCGGTTCCACGTCCCAGCCGAGCTCCTCGCGGAGCTCCCGCCGGGCGGCCGCCCGGGGCATCTCCCGGTCCGCCTCGACCCCGCCGCCCGGCAGCGTCCAGTGCGGCACCTGCCCGAGCGGCCCGTCCCACGGCCGCAGCCGCACCAGCAGCACCCGGCCGGCGGCGTCGGTGAACAGTGCCCGCGCCTTGGTCCGGATGCGCGGCCGGGTGGCGTAGTAGGTCGCCCGGTCCATCGGCGGCTGCGAGGGTTCCGGCGGCTCCTCGGCGGACGGCGTCAGCCCCGGTGCGGCGGCCAGTCCGGTGTACTCGGGCGCCGGCGCGTCGGCGGGCAACCGCCCGAGCGTGTGGCCGACCGGCCGGCTGTCCTCCAGCTCCAGTGGCCCGGTGTCGCCCGGTGCCCGCAGACAGGCCGTCACCCGGCGGGACAGCCGCGGTGGCAGGGCGTGTCCGGCCTGCTCCGCCGTCAGCCAGGTCCAGCCGCCGACCTCCGCCGTGTCCGGCCGGAACGCCGCCACCTGCTCCGCCGTCAGCGGCTCGGCCCAGTAGAGGTACACGACGATCGGCCGGTCGCCCTCGCGCAGCAGCGCCCAGTCCACGCCGGCCAGCGGCCCCAACCGGGGCGTGAACCCCAGCTCCTCCCGGATCTCCCGCAGGGCGGTCTCCCTCGGCGACCGGTCCGTCGGCTCCCACCCGCCGCCCGGGATCGCCACCGGGTGCTTCCGGTCGTACGGCAGCCGCACCACCAGCAGCCGCCCGGCCCCGTCGGAGAACAGCACCCCCGCCGCCGCCATGACGTCCCGGCCCACCGCGCCCGAGCTCTCCACCCCGACTCCCTCCGTCACGCTCTCCCCGGACACGACAACCCGGGCCACCCCGATGGTTCCCGCCGAGCGGCCCCGCCGATCCCGGCCGTGACCGGCACCGTCCCCGGTCGTGGGGGAGCGGCGGTGTCAGCGGTGGCCCAGGACGTTGACCACACGGCCGTTGGGGTCGCGGACGAAGAACCGCCGTACGCCCCACTCCTCGTCCTGCAAGGGGTGGACGATCTCCGCACCGTCGGCCAGCACGGCCGCGTAGGCCGCGTCCACGTCGTCGACCTCGACGCTCAGGTCGGGGGTGACCGGCGCGGTCCTGTCGCCGGTCATGAAGCTGACCTGCGCCGCCGGACTGGACGGGGAGGCGAGCGTCATGATCCAGCCGTGGTTCATGACCTCCTCGAAGCCCAGCAGGCCGTAGAACTCCCGGCTCTCCTGCGCGGCCTCCGACCGGATGTTGGGCACGACACGGCGAACGGACATCGACGACTCCAGACAAGAACGGGAATGCCTCCGGGACCCTCCACAAGTACTACGCCACTCCCGCCGCCGCGCGCACTTCCGCAACAGTCCCCGGTTCCACCGCCTTCGCCGTCCCCGCCACCCCGGCGCGCTCCTCACCCCAGCGAGGCGAGGGCCTGCGCCGCGGCCCGGGCCATCTGCTCGTCGTGCCGCCGGCTCCCGCCGCGCAGGCGGGCGACGCCCTCCGCGGCGGCCAGTACGAGCAGGCCCGGCAGGAGGTCGGTGCTGCGGGCGGCGAGCCAGCGGGTGCCCCGGGTGGCCATCCACCAGAGGTCGGCGGCCAGGCCCGGCGGTGGTTCGGCGGGAGCGGCGGTCGGGGGCGGGCCGAGGGGGTGGCCGGCCTCGGTGAGCAGGTCGTGGAAGCGCCGGGCGATCAGGTGGTGGCCCTCGGCGCTGGGGTGCAGGCGGTCGACGCTCAGCAGCCGGCGCTCCGTGAGCCACGGCAGCTCGGCGATGTGCAGGTGCACCGCCCGGTGGCGTTCGGTGAGGGCGTGCACCACGGTGTTGACCGCCCGCATCCGGCGCGCCAGGGGACGGGCGAGCGGCGCCGGGAGCCGGAGCAGGCTGCCCGGGTCGGGCAGGCAGGCGGTCAGCAGCCTGGCGCCGTGGCCGGACAGTTCCCCCATCGTGGCGTCCAGTTCCAGGGTGGCGCGCCGGATGTCGAAGCCCGAGCGCAGGGTGTCGTTGCCGCCGACCACCACCGCCGCGAGCTGCGGCCGCAGAGCCAGCGCGCCCGGTAACTGACGTGTCATCAATTCCGTGGTGAGCGCCCCGCTGTACGCCAGGTTGGTGAACTCGACGTCCCGATCCTCGGGCGGCAGCGCGTGGGCGAGGATGGCGGCCCAGCCGCGCCAGCCCTCGCCGACCTGGTCCCCGACCCCCTCCGTGAGCGAGTCTCCGAGGGCGACGAAGCGCAGCAGCTCGCCGGCCGTGGGGCGTTCTTCCGCGGCCCGGCCACGCCCGGCCTCCAGTATGCTCATCCTGACCCCCGACCTCCGTCCACCGCCTCGTCGTCGCGTACACCGTGTGCCGCCAGGAACGCCGCCACCGCCGCCGGCCAGCCGTACCGTTCGGCCTGGGCCCGGGCGGAGGCCCGTCGCAGCTCCTCCGGCCGACCCAGCAACTGCCGTACGGCGGAGGCGAATCCGTCGCCGGTGTCGACGGCCGCCACCCCGGCGAGCCCGACCAGGCCGGGCAGCGCGGAGGAGCGGCTGACCACCACCGGGGTCCCGCAGGCCAGTGACTCCATCGCGGCCAGCCCGAAGGTCTCCACCGGGCCGGGGGCGAGCACCACGTCCGCGCAGCCCAGCAGTCGGGCCAGCTCCGCCCGCTCGCCCAGGTGCCCGAGGAAGCGCACCGGCAGCCGCAGCCGCGCGGCCCGCGCCGCCAGCCGGTCCCGCAGCGGGCCGGTGCCGGCCACCACCAGCACCGCGGGCCGCCGCCGGGCCCGCAGGACGGCCAGCGCCTCGATCGCCCGCTCGGGCCGCTTCTCCGCGGAGAGCCGGGAGCAGAGCACCAGCAGCGTCTCGTCCGGAGCGGCGTACCGGGCCCGCTCGGCCGCCCGTGCGGTCGGCGGCAGCGGCCGCATCGCGTCGAGGTCCACCCCCAGTGGGGCCCGGACCAGGTTCGGGGTGCCGATCCGCCGGAACTCCGCCGCCGCCCAGTCGGTGGTGCAGAGCACCGAGTCGTAGGCGCGGGCGGTGGCCGCGTTGAACCGGTCGGCCGTCGCGCCCGCCAGCGGACCGGGCAGGCCCCAGGTGCGCAGCAGGCCGGCGGCGCTCTCGTGCGAGACCATCACCGAGCGCACGCCGTGCCGCCGCGCCCAGGCGCCGGTCCAGCGCAGCGTGGTGCGGTCGGACACCTCCAGCCGGTCGGGGGAGAACCTGGTCAGCTCGGCGGCGACGGCCCTCCGGTCGGTGAGCAGCCGGTAGCCGCCGCTGGCCGGCAGCACCGGGCCGGGCAGGGTGACCACCACGCCCTGCTCGGTCTCCTCCTCGGAGCGCCGCTCCCCGGGGACGATCAGCACCGGACGGTGCCCGGCCGCCCGGTACCCGGCACCGAGGTGGCGCAGTGCGGTGCGCAGGCCGCCGGAGACCGGGGTGACGAAGTTGGCGAGCCGGACGATCGTCAGCGCCTCGCCGGTCGCCGAGACCCTGCCGGCCATCGGAGCCTCACCGGCGATCGGCGAGGCGCCGGCCGTAGGCGCCCCGCCGTCGGGAACGGAGCTCATGCCGGCAGCTCCTCCGACAGGGCGGGCGCCACCGGCGCGGCCGACGCCGGGGCGGCGGACGGCAGCCGCACTCCGCGGTGCTCCGCCAGCACCTCGGCGTAGTGCCGCAGCAGCAGGTCCCCGACCGCCTCCCAGGTGCGCGCGGTCACCTCGGCGCGCCCGGCCTGCCCGTACCCGGCCCGCCGTGCCGGGTCGGCGGCCAGCTCGGCGACCGCCCGGGCCACCGCGGCGGCGTCCCGGGGCGGCACCAGCAGGCCGGTGCGGTGGTGGGCGACCAGGT